>JANXCT010000002.1:300000-520182 GCA_025059875.1 Candidatus Kapaibacterium sp. | reverse complement strand
CACGCAGCGAGAGGATGGCGGCTTGGGCAAGGAGCCAATAGCGAATGGCGAGTGGGGTTTGGGACCACATTACGGCGAGTTCTTCCGCCGTTGGAGGCTGCGTTCCAACGAAGTGAGCTGCCTGCCCAGGTGCTGCAGGGTGTCTAGAAGCGCCGACGACGTTGCTTCCGCTGGCAGAAGTCCCACCTGTTCGCTGATGAGCAGGAGCGTCTCCCGCTCCGTCCGGCTCCCGTTGGCTTGGCGAAGGAATTGAATGAATGCCGCTGTGGAGCGACGTCCCCATCCCTCCACGATGTTCGCGGGGATCGAGACTGCTGTGCGGCAGAGCTGGCTGGTCGGCCCGTAGTTCTCCTCCTTCGGCAGCTGTGCGGTAAGCTGGTAGATGTCCTTGACGATGGACATTGCTTGCTTCCACGCTTCCAGGTCCTTGTAGTCGCTGACGCTCTGCATTGAGCCACTCCTTGAACAATTGTTCAACCATTCGCCATCCCCTATTCACCGCCTGCCATTCCCCATGTGCCATTCGGCGTGCTTCCTCCAGCCGTGCCCTGAGCACCGGCTCCAGGGCGCTTTGGAGGAGCTCCTGCACCAGTTCGGGCGGGGTGTAGTAGGAGCCAGTCGTCTTGCGCTCGGAACCATACGCCAAGTGGAACACGGGAGCAGGGCCGGAGCAGTCTATCTGCGGGTGGTAGTCCAGCAGGCTTTCATAGACCGAGCCGAGTTCCTCGACGTCCAGGGCAGCGTAGTTGACGCGGCGCGGGGGGCTGGAGGGCCGCTCCTGGTAGTAGGACAGGTGCCAGAAGGCCTCCAGGAGGTCACGGTTGGTGATGGAGTAGCGGTCTACGTCCAGCTCCTGGAAGAGCTCGCCGTCCAGGGCGGTGGCGCCGAGCAGGCGGGCGTAGTCCTCGGTGCGGAGTATGCTCCAGAGCACCTGCAGGCTGCACCAGAGGTCGTCGTGGTCGGTGTAGGCGCTGCGGTGCTCCAGCAGCCGGCGGAGGCGGGAGACGCTGTAGTGCTCTCGGTAGAGCGGCTCGCGGCTGATGAGGCCGCGCTCTTCGGCGACGAGCAGGAAGAGGAGGCGGTAGACCAGGCGCAGCAGTTGTTGGTAGAGCTCCAGCGGGGTGAGGCGGTCGGGTGGCGTAGCGTGCGGGCTCAGCCGACGGCGGAGCTCGTCGTTGGCGGGATGGGCCAGGAGGCCATTCGCCAAGCCCTCAAGGCAGCGCTCGACACCATCGCGCAGGCGTTCGCGCACGCGCCCGCCTTGCTCCAGCGCGTGCTGGTAGTACTGCTCGAGGAGGCATTCGCGTGCGTCCGCCGCAGAGTTCGGCAGCCGCGTGCGGTGGAGCAGCCGGTAGAGGAGGGCGAACTCGATGAAGCGGCGCTCCTCGAAGATTTGGCGGAGATCGAACTCCACGTAGGCCTGGCGGCGGATGTAGGTGCTGTCACGCAGCAGCCGTAGCGTGTAGCCGTTGGTGACGATGCCCCAGAGGTGCTCGGTGCGGTTCAGGAACTCCTGCAGCAGGGAGTGTGGGGCTAAGCGCGGCCGGCCACTTGGGGGCACTCGGCCGAGGTCTTGGCGAGCTCCGACGATGTGGACCGGTGGGGCGTCGTCGTTTTTGCCGGCGCGGTGTGAGATGGCGTAGGTGGTGCCATCGACGTCGTAGGCGCGGTGGTTGTAGTGGAGCTCGTAGCCGAGCAGGCTGAAGAAGGGGATGGCCCAGGAGTCGCGGGTTACGGATGTTGCCGGGTCGCTCTCCGGCAGGCGCTCGAGCCGGCGGCGGAAGAGCTCCCACTGGGTCTGGGCATCGGCAAAGGCGGAGGCGATCTCGTCCAGGAGGTTGCGCCGCCCGTCCAGACCGAAGTCCTGCGGGCGCTGTCCGGGGAGCTCGCCGGCCAGCAGCTCCTCCAGGATGTCCGGACCGAGGAGGCCACCTTCGGTGCGGATGGCGGGGTAGGCGTTCACGGCTCTACCATCAGCTGCAGTACCAGAACTCCCAAGAGGTCAGGCGGAAGCTGCGGGTGTATGGAGAGCCCGCGCACGCGTAGATTGACAGCCTGGCGGATTCGCTTGTAGGCCTGTTCCAGGTACTGGGCCCGCTCGTTGAGCTTCGTGCGGAGCTCAGCGTATGGTCCTGAGCTCTGGCTCCAGACAAGGTCGCTGGCCTGCCAATCGGCCCAGTGGTGGAGCGCCCGTTCGATGAGCTCTCGCTTCTCGCTGAGTGGGAGGTTCGCGTCGGGCTGGGCCTCCAGGAGGCGCAACGCTGTGCTGCTGTTGAGCCAGCGGAGGCCGTACTGCGGGTCGCCGACGTAGCCCAGGACGAGGACCTCTTCCAAGAGTAGCGGCGGGGCGTCGGGCCGCTGGAGGAGGTAGCGCACGCGCAGGAGCAGTAGCGTGGTGAGCTCCTGGACCGCGCGGGTGCGGATGGCCCCACAGCGGGAGGCGATCGCATGACCGGGCTGCGCCAGGGCCTGTTCCAGGAGGAAGCGTGCCAGTGCGGCGACGAACCGATGGTTGCGGCCTACGTACTCGGCCCCTTCGGGCGTGGGGGAGTCGAAGCTGATGAGCCAGTGCCTCTGCGAGTGGCGGGGGAGGGCGTAGCGGATGGCCTCTGGGAGGTTCCTGAGGGCATCCGGGGATAGTGGGATGCGCCAGACATTCGGCCGGCGCGGGTCCTGGGAGATGGGCAGCCCCAAGCGCTGGGCTGCTGCCAGCACGAACTCGCGCACGGCCTTGGGGTCGCCCAACACGGCGTCGGTGGCCTCCAGTTCGCGCTGGACCTCTTGGGGTTTGAGGGCCCGTTGGGCGAAGCGGGTGCGGTTGAGGCGCTCCCGCTCTGCATCGGACTCCCAGCGGCGATGGAGCTCGCTCACGTCAGGTAGCTCCAGCTCCAGGGCGAGCTGCTCCGAGCGCAGCCCGTGGCGGAAGAAGAGCGCCTGGAGGACCGCTTCCATGACGCTTTGGCTCTCTTCGGGCACGGGTACGTACGTGCCCAACGCCCGGCGGATTTCGGCGGCTTTGTCGAGCAGCACGCGGATGACGACGCCGTCAATGGGGTTGTTGCTCCCGAAGAAGCGCACGACCCGGACCACTTTCGCAGGCTGGCCGTAACGGTCCACGCGGCCTTCGCGCTGCTCCAAGCGGTTGGGGTTCCAGGGGAGGTCGTAGTGGATGACGGCCGTGAAGTACTCCTGCAGGTTCACGCCCTCCGAGAGGCAATCGGTGGCCACGAGCACACGGGGCCGGTCGGGATCGAGCTCTCGGATGCGACTCTGCCGCTCGTCGTCGCTCATTCGGCCTGTGATGCAGAGGACCTGTACCTCTGGCGGCAGGACCGAGCGCAGGTGCTCGGCCACATACTCGGCTGTGGCCACATAGCGGCACCACAGGATGGGGTGGAAGCCTTCGGAAAGGGGCCCCTGCACGAGCTCCGCTGCCCGGCGCAGTTTGGCGTCGTGCTTCGGACCGCAGAGCTGTTCGGCCAGGAGGGCCAGCTCGCGGAGTCGGCGCTGGTCGGATTCGGGCAGCGTGGTCTCGGTTGCCTCCACAGGTGGCGTGGGGGATTCGTCCTCCGTGTAGTCTTCGGCCGACTCGAAGACGAAGGGTCGGAAGGCCAGGTCGGGGGAGTCTTCACCCTCCGTGGGAAGCCCGATGCGGTTCGTGAGGGCTGCAATGGCTGCTTTCGGGCTGGACATGACGCACCGCAGGAGCGCCAGCGCGCCCCAGTAGCGCACGCGCCGTCGGCGCTCATCCAAGCGCTGACCCGTCTGCACAAGCTCGGAGCAGAAGTCGTAGGTATGCCGGAAGAGCTCGAGGTAGGGCCCCGAGAGCTCGTAGGTTGCGTCCGTGGCTTCCCGCTTCGGGAAAGGGGGTGCGCTCTCCCAGTCCTGGAGGATGTCGGCCCGGGTGCGCTGCACGAAGTGGCGGGCCAGCTCGGCGCGCTGTTCATCAGTGAGCTCGGCGATGTTCCACTGGCCGAACCTAGGGTCCAACAGCGCAAGGAGGGAGCGGAAGGCCTCCTCGATGCCGGAGTGCGGCGTGGCAGTCAGCAAGATGAGATGGCGGTTGGGGTCCTTGGCAAGCTCCTTCAGCAGCGCGTGCCGCTCCTGTTGCAGGCGTCCTTGTGCGGCCGCTGCGCCGTGCACTTCGTCCACGATCACGAGCTCGGGACAGAACTGCAGGAAGAGGTGGCGGTTGCGGTCGGTCTTCACGAAGTCAATGCTCGCCACCTGGACGGGGAAGTACTCGTAGATGCTCTTGCCGGCGGGGGCGAGCCGTTCCAGTTGGCTGACCGTGCCGGAGCGGATGACGACCGGCTCCAGGTTGAACTTCTGCGCGAGCTCGCTGGCCCACTGCTCGCAGAGGTAGGGTGGGCAGAGGACGCAGAGGCGGCGAATCTCTCCTCGGTCGAGGAGCTCGCGGGCGATGAGCAGGGCCTCGATGGTCTTCCCGACCCCGACGTCATCGGCAATGAAGAGCCGCACTGGCTGGAGCCGCAGGGCCATGAGGAGCGGCACGAACTGGTAGACGCGGGGGCGGATGGAGATGCGGCCGAGCGAGCGGAGGGGTGCAGCACCTTCGCGCAGCGTCAGGCGCGCCGCCTGCCAGAGGAGGCGCACGCTGGTTGCGTCCGAGATGCCGTCAGGGGTCGGAAGTGGGAACGTGGCCGGCTCAATTCATTCGAAGGGGAGTTCGTAGCCGAGGAGCTGGGACAGACGGCGGTGGACCTCCACGACCTCTTCCTCCAGGCCGGTCAGAGGCCGGAGTGCGATGATCTCGTCATGCCCGCTGGGCAGCACCACCCACTCCCGATTGCGGAAGCGTACGACGATCCCTGGGTTCATTGGTCCCCTCGGCAGCTCTGCCTCAGCGCGCTCAGCAAAGTTACTCGCCAGCGGGAATTATTCGCAAGCGGGGACCCGTGAGGGCGAAGGAGCGGGTCCTGGTCGTGGTGCAGGGGTGGCTGGGGCTGTAGTGGTGCCGCGAAGGCGCTCAGCGCTGGGGCTGTGGAGATGACCTTCGGGCCGCGCAGTGCTGTGCTTGCGAAGTGCCTCCGTCGTAGGCGAGGGGCACCGGATGGTCTGCCGATTACATGCCCGGAGGTCAAGTGCAGCCCCTGGCGGTGACAGCCCCCGGTCGATTACAGCTCGTTGGCAGCCGGGAGGCCCTGTTCCCAGGCGTCCAGGGCGGCGATGGAAGTGGCAGCAATGTTCCGGAGGGCCTCCTCGGTCAGGAAGGCCTGGTGGCTCGTGATGAGCACATTCGGGAAGGTCAGGAGGCGAGCGATGAGGTCGTCGGTGATGATGTCCTGGGAGTGGTCGTAGAAGAAGAGCCCGGCCTCCTCTTCGTAGACGTCCAGCCCGAGGTAGCCGATCTTGCGCTTCTTGAGCGCCTCGATGACGTCGCGGGTGTTCAGGAGTCCCCCGCGGGCGACGTTGATGATCATGACGCCGTCGGGCATCAGGGCCAGGGTGTCGCGGTTGATGACGTAGCGCGTCTCGGGCGTCAGCGGGGCGCAGAGGACGATGATGCGGCTCTCCCGGCAGAGGCGTTCCAGCGGGACGTACTCCAGCCCATACTGCTGGCAGAGCTCGGGGCGCTGGACCGGGTCACAGCCCAGTACGCGGCAGCCGAACCCGTGGAGGATGCGGACCAATGCGGAGCCGATCCGCCCGACCCCGAAGACGCCGACGGTCTTCCCGTGGAGGTCGAAGCCTACGAGGCCGTCGAGGGAGAAGTTCAGCTCGCGGACACGGTTGTAGGCGCGGATGAGCTTGCGGTTGAGCGCCAAGATCATGGCCACGGCATGCTCGGCAACGGCATACGGGGAGTAGTCGGGCACGTTGGCTACCCGCATGCCGAGCCGGTGGGCGTGCTCGATGTCAACGTGGTTGTACCCAGCCGAGCGCAGCGCCAGGAAGCGGACCCCTTGGGCTGCCAGGACATCCAGCACGGGGGCTGAGCCGTCGTCGTTGGCGAAGAGCATGACAGCCGGGCACCCCTGGGCGAAGGTGGCGGTGGAGACGTCCAGGCGATAGTCCAGGAAGAGGAGCTCGTGGCGTGAACCAGCCGCTTCGCGGAGGTACGGGCGCTCGAAGTTGTGGGCAGAGTACACGGCAACCTTCATCGCGAGCCATAGCTTGTTGGCCCAACCAGGCTCACAAAAATATGGCAGGGCCGCGGTCGCGGCGTTGGGCCGTGTGCTCTGCAGGCTGACAGGAAGGGTGGGTCTCTTGCGGCAGGCAAAAGCCCTAAGTTTGGGGCTGTGGGAAGTGGTACGGTTACAGGGATTGCAATGGGGTGGGAGACGCTGGTGGAGAAACACGCTGCGACGCTGCAGGCAGCAATCGAGGCTGTGCGTTCGCGCTCTTTCTTCGCCCACTGGGCAGAGGTGCCGAGTGGGAAGGTGTACGGCGAGACGGCGAACGAAGACGGGCGGCAGCGTTTCGAGGGGCTGTTGGGGAAGCCTTTCGCGGAGCTACTGCAGGTGCATGATGGCTTCTGGGGTGGGCACGAGGTCTCCCCGTACGGACTCCCGCTGAAGGTGGAGTATCCCCGCACTGGGCTGCAGGAGGCTGTGGAGCGGGCGCAGCGGGCGCAGCAGCAGTGGCAGCGGCTCCCGGTGCGCCAGCGGGCGGCCGTATTGGTAGAGGCGCTGGAGCGGGCAGCGGCCGACTTCTTCACGCTTGCCTACGCTACGATGCACACCACGGGGCAGGGCTTCGTGATGTCGTTCCAGGCCTCTGGCCCGCATGCCTTCGATCGGGCGCTGGAGGCGGTGGCTACGGGCGTGCTGGCACTGGAGACGTTTGCGACGGAAGCCGTCTGGACGAAGCCGCTGGGTAAGGGGGAGGTGACGGTACGGAAGCGCTTCCGGGCGGTCCCCAAAGGGCTGGGGGCGGTCATTGGGTGCTCTACGTTCCCGCTCTGGAATGCGCTACCGGGCGTCTTTGCAAGCCTCGTCACGGGGAATGCCTGCCTGTGGAAGCCGCATCCAGCGGTCATCCTGCCGGCGGCGCTGTTCGTGGCGCGAGTCCAGCAGAGCTTGGATGTGCTCGGGCTGGATCCGCACTTGCTCGTCCTGCTCTCGTGCACGCCGGAGCAGCCGTTGACGTGGGAGGTTGCGGAACACCCGGCCGTGCGGATTGTGGACTACACCGGCAGCCCGGCCTTCGGGGCAGAGCTGGAGCGCCGGCTTGGAGGGAAGGTGGTCTTCACGGAGAAGGCAGGGGTGAACTCCGTCGTTGTGCACTCAGTTGCCGACCTCGGGGCGGTGGTGGAGAACTTAGCCTTCAGCTTCTGCCTCTACAGCGGGCAGATGTGTACGGCACCGCAGAACCTCTTCGTGCCCGAGGAGGGCGTCGGGACGGGCAATGGGCGTCTGACACCGGAAGAGTTCGTGCAGCGGCTCCTCCAAGCCGTTGATGCCCTGGTGCAGAACCCCAAGGCAGGACCACCGACGCTGGGAGCCATCCAGAATGAGCGGACCCTCCAGCGCGTTCGGGAGGCAGAAGCTCTCGGGCTGCCCATTCTGCGGGCGAGCACTCCAATCCAGCATCCGGAGTTCCCGGAGGCACGGACAGCTACACCGCTGTTCTTGGAGGCCCGCTGGAGGGAGCATCGAGAGCTCTACGGACGGGAGTGGTTTGGCCCGATCGCGTTTGTGGTGCGGGTGCCTGACGCGGCGACAGCGATTGCTGAAGTGGCCGATCTGGTGCGGAGTGCTGGTGCTCTGGTGACCTCGGTCTACAGCACGGACCCGGACTTTCGGGAGCAAGCCGTGGAGAGCATCACCGCTGCGGGGGCGCCGGTGGCGCTCAACTTCACGGGGCCTATCTGGATCAACCAGTCGGCAGCCTACAGCGACTTCCACGGTGCAGGGGTTAATCCTGCAGGGAACGCCAGCTTCACGGACCTGGCGTACGTGGCGGCGCGCTTCGGGATTGTGCACGTTCGAGAAGTTGGGTAGGCGGGCCATGCAGGAGCAGCAGACCGTGACGGCCAAGAGGACCATCTTCTACGACCTCCACCGGAGGCTGGGCGCTAAGATGGGCCTCTTTGCCGGCTTCGAGATGCCGATCCAGTACCCGAAGGGGATCGTCCACGAGCATATGGCGGTGCGGCAGTGGGTGGGTGTCTTCGATGTCTCCCACATGGGCGAGTTCCGCGTCTGGGGCGAGGAGGCGCTGGCGTTCCTGCAGTTCGTGACGGTCAACGATGTTTCCAGGCTCACCCCCGGGCGCGCACAGTACTCGGTGATGTGCTATCCCGACGGCGGCATCGTGGACGATTTGCTCGTCTACCACTGCGGCGACTACTACATGCTGGTGGTCAACGCCGCCACGACCCAGAAGGACTTCACTTGGCTGCAGCAGCAGGCCACCCAGTTCCGGGTGGAGCTGGAGGATGTGAGTGAGCGGACGCACCTGCTGGCCGTCCAGGGACCGAAGTCAGCCGAAGCGCTGCAGCCTCTGACGGAGCTTCCCCTCTTAGAGCTGCCGTACTACCACCATCGGCGGGCAGAGCTGGCGGGAGTCCCGATGCTCATCTCGCGTACGGGCTACACCGGCGAGCTGGGCTACGAGCTCTACTTCGAAGGCGACCAAGCCACGGCGGAACACGTCTGGGAAGAGCTCTTCCGGGCTGGGGCTCCAGTTGGCATAGAACCTGCGGGGTTGGGCGCCCGAGACACGCTCCGGCTGGAGAAGGGCTACTGCCTCTACGGCAACGACATCGACGAGACCACCAACCCGCTGGAGGCGGGGCTGGGGTGGATTACGAAGTTGGACAAGGGCGAGTTCATTGGCCGAGAGGCGCTGCTTCGGGTCAAGCAGGAGGGGCTCAAGCGGCGGCTGGTGGGCTTCCGAACGGAGAGCGAGCGTGCTATCCCGCGCCCTGGCTACGCTATCGTGGAGGGACAGGAGTTCATCGGGCGGGTCACGAGCGGGAACATCTCCCCAGTGCTGCGCTGTGGCATTGGGATGGGGTACGTGCCAGCGACGGCTGCGGAACCGGGGACTCGGTTAGAGATCGTGGGGCACGGCGGACGCCGCTTTGCAGCTGAGGTGGTGAAGCTGCCCTTCGTGTAGACTAGTGGAAGGCCTGCGCTTACGGGCTGCGGTTCCGCTCCTCGAAGCGTAAGTAGCGGTACCACAGCACGAACAGCTCCCACGTAGCGGCGACGTCGCCGAGGCAGTACTGGGCGATCTCCAGCAGCCGGCCCTCGTGGTAGTACTGGGCAACGCGCGAGCCATCAATGCCGTGCGACTTCGGGGAGACAAGCCCGAAAGCACGGGCATAGAAGTCGAAGTTGAAGCGCTTCGTGGCGCCGACGTTCTGCGGGTTGTAGAAGCAGAGCTCGTCCAGCAGGTCGGTGTGCCCACCGTAGCGATAGCGCGTGCCCTCCATGAGGTTCCGTGAGGGACGAATCCGATAGAGGGCCGAACGGAGCATCAGGAAAGGGGCGTCGAAGTTGCGGCCGTTGAAGGTGACCAGGTAGGCGCCGCTGTACTTGTCCAGGAGCTTCCAGAACTGCTCCAAGAGCGTCCGCTCGGTGCAGCGGTAGACAGGTTCGCCGTCGGGGAGGGCATCGGGGAGGAGCTCACCGTCGCTGCAGGCAGGGTCAACGACGTATGCCCCGCGGCTCCGCATGGACCACTCTCCCTCGCCGATTGTCTCCATGATTTGGAGGCCCAGGCAGATGACCTGGGCTGTGAAGGGGGAGAGCGCCATTTCGAACTTGCGGCGTTCCTGCTCAGCCTCTGTCTGGGCCCCGCGGAGGATGAACTCCTGCTGGCTCGGGGCGAAGCTCTCCCACGGCAGTGGGACGGTCTCTATGTCGAACACGATGTAGATCGGCTCAGGCATCGCCTCAGCGCACGATGAGGAGCGGAGCCACTACAACGGTACCGCTCGGTAGGCGGGCCTGCAGGAGGTAGGCTCCGGCCGGGACACCGCGTACATCTAGCAGAGCTTCCGTCTCCGAACGCTGCAGGACGGGCGGCTCAACACTCTGCCCCAAGAGGGAGACGAGGCGGAAGGTGGCTCTATCGGCCTGAGGGATGGTGCAGCGCACGAAGAACGAGACTGGGTTGGAGCTGAGGATGGGGACGTGCTCACTTGTAAGCTCCGCTATGCCAGTCACTGGCTGGAGCCGGATGTCGTCTATGAACCAGCCTTCGGCCGTGCGGAGGGGGCCAGAGAAGAAGCGGAAGCGCACCCAGAGCAGTCGAGCGGTGTCCGGGCGTTGGAGGAAGAAGCGCTCGGGGCGCCAGTCTTCGGGGCTCAGCAGGGTATCAGCCCAGGGCGCATAGAGGCTGGCGTTGTACGCGGCGATCCGCTGCCAGGTATCCCAGGTGTTCCAAGCAATCTCGACGAAGCCGGTGTCCGAGGGGTGGATAGGAGCGGCATGGACGAAGCCGAGCTCTACGCCCGATGCTCCAGGCAGGAGCACAATCGGCGGGAGTAGGAAGGTATCCCGGGCACGGTTTGCGTACGGGCCCTGAGGAGATTCCGTCAGCGAGAACGGTGGGGAGTAGGCGAACTCGGCCGTCAGTCCCCAGGCGCCGCTGTTGTAGTAGCGATGGGGCGGAAGCTCAGGGGCCGGGAAGGATTCGGAGATCTCGGTGGGGATAGCGCCGGCGTAGCATAGCAGACGGGTGCTGGGTTCGCTCTCTTCTTCGCCGGCTACGGCCGTGGCCCAGTAGCGGTAGAATCCAGGCTCGGGGATGGGGTCGGAGAGCGTCACGGAGCGTCCAGTGTCTGTTGGCGCCAATGGCACCGTGGCGATGAGCTGGGCATTCCGATAGAGGCGGAGGGCTGAGAGGTTCGCTAGCGGAGTGGTGCCATCGGCTCGCCGTCGTGGCAGGCGGAAGGAGAGGCGGACTGTGTCGGGCTGGAGGAACGAAGCGGGAAGCAGCTCTGGAGGAGCAGGTTGGCGGGCTCCGCCGGCGATGGCAGAGTCCGTGCGGAAGGAGCTGGTGTCGGGCCCAGAAACGACGGCGATGTCGTAGCGATAGCGCCGATGGGGCTGGAGGCCGGTGTCGGTGTAGCTCGCCACGGTTTGTGGCAGTACACGGTGAGGCACGCCGTCCCGTAGCAGGAGGTAGCTAAACGTCGCCAGTGGCTGGCCGAAGACGCGCGCGGTCGGAGGTTCCCACTGCAAGCGCAAAGCCGTTGGGGTGTCCGGCAGCACGGAGACCCGGAAGTTCCTCACCGGCATCGGCGCCCGGACGTTGATTGGGGCGCTGTAGACATCGTTGTCGGCGATGTTCGTAGCCGTGTTGCGCATGTCTACCCACGACGGATAGAGCCACCCGTCGTAGAAGGCACAGCCGCTGTAGTCTCCGGCGAAGGCGTTCCCGCGGAAGGGATTGCGCCGCAAATCCCAGAGCGTGTCCCCGACGCGGCGGTCAACCCAGGTGGTGCCGCCGTCGGAGGAGTAGCTGACCGAGACCGTCACGAGGAGGTTCTGTGGGTCGTCGCGGCTGTCCATGTACATGATGGCGAGATCGCCCGTCGTTGGGTCCAACGCCATCCATGGCCAGAACTGGTCGCCGGCGGTGTCGGAGTGGACAATCACAGGTTGGCTCCAGGTGGCTCCGCCGTCGGTTGAGCGGCTGAAGTAGATGTTGGGGATGGAGTCAGCAGCCCAGCAGAGGTATAGCCATCCGCGGCGTGGGCCTTGGGTCGTATCGCAGACTAGCACGGGGTAGGTCTCGGCGCGGACTCCGCCTTTGACAGTGTGGCGCACGCCTTCTGGGATGCGCTTGGCCGTTCCCAAGGGACGGTAGCGGATGATGAGCCGTTGAGGCTCGAAGGAGCGCCCTCCGTCGGTAGAACGCGCAAAGCCGATAGCCTTCTGGGGGCCGTGGTTCCAGACGACGTAGAGGGTGCCGTCGGGTCCCGTGGCAGCCAGCGGGAAGCTCTGCCCGTAGGTTGTATCCTCGGACGAGTACGGTAGCCGCTCGCTGACGGGTGTTGGAATGCTCCACGTCAGCCCGCCGTCGCTGGAGTACGAGAGCACGATCTGCGTTGAAGAGTCCCGTGCGATGACCCGCTTCCAAGGGATGTAGACTCGCCGGTAGTAGGGCGAGCGGCCGCAGTTGTCTACGGTGATGTAGTACTTGTCCTCGAAGGCAGAGTCGGGCGTCATGGCCCCACGGTGGAGGATGACCGGGATGTGGGGGCGCCAGGTAGAGCCGCCATCGGTGGTGATGGCAATGAAGACGCCGTTTTCGCCTGTGTTGAGGTTGAAGCCACCGTAGCAGAGGTAGCCGCGGCCTTCGCCATCGAACGCGACTGAGGGATCGTTAGAGGCTACCCAATCGGCAAAGGGCTTGCCTAGGTTGATGTTCTGCCAGGTACGCCCTCCGTTGCTGGAAACGTAGACCCAGGTGGAGGAGTTGTTCCGGTAGTCCACGGCCGAGGCAATGAGGTTCCGAGGGTTGCGTGGGTTGACGGTGATGGAGGATTCATTCTGGATGGGCAAGGGGTCGGATTCGGGGGTGACGATGAGGTTCACGTTCTGGAATGGGCTTACTCGAGCCGAAGGGAGCAGGGGCTGGAGGGGTGCTAGAGGAAGGGTATACTCCGTCTCCGGCCGCGGCTGAGCTTTCTCCATAAGATGGCGGAAAGGGTTGTCACACTTGGCTTCTTGGGCCCAAAGGAGGGCGGTGCTCCAAGCAAAGCAGAGGAGTAGCCTGTGCATGGGAGTACGGGCGGTTGTGCGACCGACGCGGCTGAAATTACGGCTTCTCCAGCTCGGCTGAGGCCTTTCCTGCGGCTCGTGAGTTGGGTTCCTGATGGGGGCAGGCGGGTTTTGGTATTTTTGTGGCGGTCGTGCTACGGGTGCATGCCTTGCCGCTGAACGGATGAAGTACGTGTTGCTCCTGGCGGGGTTAGCGCTTGGGGTTCTGCTTGCTGTGCTCTATCCGCCAGAGCGGGCACGGCCGCTGTGGTGGCAGCTCGGAGTGGTAGCGCTCGTCACCGGAGTGCTGCTGGCTACATTGCTCCCTCCAATCGGCGGGAGCTTGACTGACGCTGTCGTGGCTAACCGCTTGGGGCAGCGACCAGTAGTGTCGCTGCCACTCTTGAGCAGCTCCGAAGTCCAGCAGCTCCAGAGGGCGCCGGCGAGTGTGCCGGTCCTGCTTCGCTGCGTTGGGCTGCCGAGCTACGACACTGTGCACCGAGCGTGGTGCGTCAGCGTCGAGGACCTGAGCCCCCGACGGTATCGTGCTACGGCACTCTTCCCCATGGAGCCACCACCAGAGCTACTCCAGGCCTCGTCGGCGGTCGTTGAGCTAAGGTGGATGGGTTCAGACACTCTGTGGGCAGTCCAGCGGGTTGCTGCGCTGGAGCCGTGGATAGTGCTGCCTTACATTCTGGGCCTGGAGGAGCGGGCGCGAATCCTCTACTTCCACGTCCCCTTCGCTTGGGGAGCCGTTGTAGCGTACGCTATTGCGATGGTTGCAGCCCTACAGTACCTGCGGCACCGGGAGCTGAAAGCAGAGCTTCGGGCTGTGGCTGCTGCAGGAGTAGGAACGCTCTTCACCGTGCTGGCGACCGTAACGGGCGCTATCTGGGCTCGGTTCAACTGGGGCGCCTTCTGGAATTGGGACCCGCGGCAGACTACGATCGTCGTGCTACTACTCATCTACCTGGCCTACTTTGCCCTGAGGTCGTCGCTGCCAGAGGGGGAACAGCGGGCGCGGCTCAGCAGCGTCTACTTGGTCTTTGCGTTCGTTACGGTGCCCTTCCTTGTGTTCGTGCTCCCGCGGATGATGGAGAGTCTCCATCCAGGTGGCCGAGGAGATACGACGCTCGGTCCGCTCGTGGATCCATCGCCGGAGGCGCTAAACCTGGTGAAGCAGGTGCTCTTCTCCGGGGCCCTCTTGGCCTTCACGGCGCTCTTCGGATGGCTCTGGAGTTTAGCCGTCCGAGTGCTTCGCCTCTCCCGGGCAGTTGAAATCCAGGCAGAGGCCCACCATGGAGTTCCTGAGCCAGCACAGTGAGTACGTGGTCCTGTGGGTTGTACTGGCGGTGTGGGCGGGAGTCGCTGGCCTGCTCCTGTGGGTGGAGCGCCGCCTACGCCGGGTTGAGCGCTACTTGGAACGGCGGTAGGGGGTTGGAGCGTTGGTATGCTCAGTGCTGGACATGCCCAGCTCGTCATTGCCAGGTGGTGAGCCAAAGGTCGGAGATTCGGCGATGTTGCGGGTACGTGCACGGTACTGGCTCGGAGGGATGGCCCTCGTAGGGTTTGTGGCACTAGGCATCTCTGCATTGGAGCAGACGTCGGTGCACTACGCTTCGATTGCAGAGGCGATCCAATCAGGTCGGCGGGTGCAAGTCAAAGGCACGTGGGTGCGGGAGGTAGAACCGGCGTACGACGCCCGTACCAACACCTTCCGCTTCGTGCTCCAGGACGAGGCTGGGACGCGCATTCCAGTGGTCTACGCTGGGGCCAAGCCGAACAACTTTGAGCTGGCGGAGAGTGTCGTCGTGCGTGGGAAGGTGGAGAACGGGGAGTTCCGCGCTACGGACATCCTTACGAAGTGCCCGTCTAAGTACGAGGGTGGTTCGCCGATTCCGCAATGAGCGATGCGGCGTAGCCTGCTGGTAGTCTTTGTCATCGTCGGTGCAATCCCGCTGCTCTTCTTCGTTGCTCTGCACTTTGCTCAGTTGCCGGAGGTAACTTTCGAGGAGGCACTCCGGCTTGTAGCAGCGCAGCCGAGTGAGGAGCGAGCGCCGAAGGTCATGGTGCGTGGTACGGTCCATGCACTCCCGCAATCCGGGCAGATAAGCCCAACCTTCTGGATGCAAGACCGCCAGGGGCAGGTCTTTGCCGTTGAGTATACGGGCGGTGAAGCATTGCCCGTTCTCCAAGTCGGTCAAAGCGTCGTCGTGGTAGGGCATGCCCACGGAGGCTCTTCTCCTTACTTCCACGCCTCTGAGGTGCGGAAAGAGTAGGTACCGGTGATGGTCCCGCAGTTCTTGGTGCATCTGGTCTGGTCCGTGGCAGTAGCGACGGCGCTCTGTTATGGCTTGGCATATCGCCGCCAGGAGTTCCTGCCGCCAGCTCGCTGGGGCTATACCCTGCTGGCCAGTGGGGTTGCGGTCGTGTGGCTAGTCCTGCTTGTGAGCACGCTGCTGCATGACTTCCGCTACACGTACATCTGGGGCCACTCCTCACGGCAACTGCCGCTGGAGTTGCTCATCTCCAGCACTTACGCTGGGCAGGAAGGGAGCCTGCTGTTGTGGACGTTGTGGTTGGCACTCGTTGGGCTTGTTCTGCGGGCCCATACGCGCCGCTATGGTTGGGAGGCTCCTACGATGAGCATCTACACCGGCGTTCTGGCCGGGATGTTGCTCCTGCTGGTGGTGAAGAATCCCTTCGCGTTCGTTTGGGAGACGTACGCGGAGCAGGGGGTCACTGAAGGTTTCGTCCCCAGCGACGGGCGTGGGCTGAATCCGCTGCTGCACAACTACTGGATTGTGCTCCATCCTCCGACGCTCTTCCTGGGCTTCACGCTCCTGACGCCTCCATTTGCGCTGGCGCTTGCGGGGCTGTGGCAGCGGCAGTATCAGAGTTGGGTTGCGATGGCGCTACCCTGGATGGGGGTGGCGGCTGCGGTGCTGGGATTGGGAATCATGCTCGGCGGGGTGTGGGCATACGAGACGCTGGGGTGGGGTGGGTTCTGGGCTTGGGATCCGGTGGAGAACTCCTCCTTGGTCCCTTGGCTATTCTTGGTTGCAGGCATCCACACGGCGTTGATCCAGCGGCGCAGTGGAGGACTGGTGAGGACAACGGTCGTGCTGGTCGTTCTGGGATTCTTGGCGGCGTTGTACTCGACCTTCTTGACGCGCAGTGGGGTCCTGGGGGATACGTCGGTGCACTCGTTCGTTGACCCAGGCCTCTTCGCGTATGTGCTGCTCATAGCGCTCATGGTGGGTGGCGTGGGGGTGAGTGCAGCCTTTCTCCTTTGGCGCTGGCGGGAGTTGGGGCAGCGGGCACTTGCCCTCTCTACTAACTCTCGGGAGTTGGCGTTGGCGCTGGGGGCCTTGGGACTTGTCATCAGTGCTATCGTCGTTCTCGTGGGGACGAGCTATCCGATTGTGGCCGAACTCTTGGGGCGTCCGAAGGTCGCGGTAGAGCAGCGCTTCTACAACCTACTCCACATTCCGATCGGCATCTGGCTCTTCATGCTCAACGGGCTGTCGCTGCTCCTCCAGTGGCGGGCAACGCCACAGCGGCTCTTCTGGAAGCGGCTGTGGTTCCCGCTGGGATTGGCTGCGGTCAGCACGCTAGGGCTGTGGCTTTTAGGCGTGCGCGATACGGCTTTGGTAGCGCTGGCTGCTTCAGCCTGGTTCGCCATCGCGGTCAACGGGCGGATTCTGCTCCAGTATCTCCGCCGACATCCGCAGACGCTGGGAGCTTGGCTTTCCCACGCTGGAATTGCACTGCTCACGATCGGAGTACTGGTGTTGAGCTCTCTCTCGTGGACAGCCCATGCGCGGTTGCCTTACAATGAACCGGTCCAGTTGGGTGCATATCGGCTGACCTATCTCGGACGGGAGCAGATCGAGCGCGAGTACACGGACCGCGAGAAGTGGCGCTATGCCGTCCAAATAGAGCACGGCTCACAGCGGGCTCTGGTCTTCCCAGTGTTGTTCTGGAGCGATTACAACCAACGACAAGCAGCGTTCCTGGAGCCCGGCATTCAGTGGCGTCTGACGGCGGATTTCTACGTTGCCCCGAAAGCTGTAGAGACGGAGGGTGGCGCTGCAGAGCTAGTCCTGCGTCGAGGGGAGAGCATGCCGTTGCCGCTGGACTCTGGTAGACAGGTAGAGCTCTTGCGGTTCGCAATGGGACATACGCCAGACGACACGCTTACTCTCGGCATCTGGATTGCTGTTCGCTCTGCAAGTCACAGCGACACCCTGCATCTGGAGGCGCAGATGCTGTCTCTGGAGCGCTTCCTTCCCCGATGGCGCCAGTACGGGGATTCGCTAGAGCTGGCACTGCTGCGGATTGTGCCGAATAGACAAGACTTGAGCCGTTCACAGGCAGTCCTAGGTGTGCGTCGGCCTGGAGCGCAGTCGCGGGAGGTCTTCACGGTGGAGTTCTCGCTCAAGCCGGGCATCAACCTCGTGTGGTTGGGAGCACTGCTGACCGTTGTTGGGCTCGCCTGGAGTGGAGTGGAGCGGCTGCGCCGTCTGCCGGGTCGGCGGAAGAAGGTGGCCGTTGCTGCAGCAGAGGCTCCCAGCCCGACGGAGGTCTCATAGCCTAAGCTCTGCGGAAGCGCCTATTTTTGCCGCCGGGTAAGCTTGGCCGAGAGGTCTTCCGATGCGCCGACGATGGCTTGTTGCAGTAGCGCTTTTGGGAGCTGCGTTCCTCGTGCTCTTTGGGGTCATGCTCTACCGTACTGTGCGCCTGGAGACTGGGGCGGAGGTGGCGCCGCTAGAGGTGCCGCCGCTGGACATAGATTCTGCAGGGGCCGTTGCTCGCTTCGCAGAGGCACTCCGCTACCGCACAATTTCGCATCAGGACACGGCGCAAGTGGAGGTTGCTGAGTTCGAGCGCTTCCATCGCTTCCTCCAGGCGAGCTTTCCTGAAGTCCATCGGCGACTGCAGTGGGAGACGGTAGGGGGATACAGCCTGCTCTATCGCTGGCCAGGGCGAGATCCAACACGGACCGCGATTCTGCTGATGGGGCACATGGATGTTGTCCCAGTAGAGCCGGGCACGGAAGGGAAGTGGCGCTATCCGCCGTTCGGCGGGGTCGTGGCAGAGGGCTACATCTGGGGGCGGGGGGCGATTGACGACAAGCTCACGGTGATGGGTATCCTGGAAGCGGCTGAGGCGCTACTCCGGCAAGGGTTCCAGCCCAGCCGCGACATCTACTTCGCGTTTGGGCACGACGAAGAGGTTGGCGGTGCTCGAGGGGCGCAGCAGATTGTGGCCCTCTTACAGCGCCGCGGTGTTCGGCTGGAGTGGGTCTGGGATGAGGGTGGGGCGGTGACGGTCGGTATGCTGCCCGGAGTTGAGCGGCCGCTGGGAATGATTGGGATTGCTGAGAAGGGCTATGCAATGCTAGAGCTGAGCGCTGAGGGTCCGGGTGGACACTCCTCAACACCGCCGTCGCGGAGTCCGTTAGGAATGGTGGCAGAGGCTGTGGCAGCTATAGAGCGCTCTCCGTTGCCCGCTCGGCTGGAGGGAGCAGCGGTGGCGATGCTGGAGGCAGTTGCACCGGAATTGCCCTTCTGGCAGCGCTTCATGGTGGCTAACCGCTGGCTCTTCGGTGCTGTGCTCCTCCGGCAGCTCCAGCAGACACCGCGTGGGAATGCAACGGTGCGCACAACGTTGGCCCCGACACTCTTCCACGCTGGGATCAAGGAGAACGTGATCCCTTCTGCAGTGCGCGCTGCTGTCAACGTTCGCCTCTTGCCTGGGGACACGCCAGAGGAGGTCGTCGAGCATGTCCGACGTATAGTGCCGAACAGGCAGGTGCGGGTGAGCGTGCAGAAGGTACTCAGTCTGCCCTCACCAGTGGCCGATGTGCACAGCGAAGGGTTCCGAGTGCTCCAGGGGGCCGTCCGCTCGCTCTTCCCTGAGGCGCGAGCCGTTCCTTACCTTGTGCTGGGGGCAACGGACTCACGCCACTACGTACCGCTGACACCGAACATCTTCCGCTTCCTGCCCGTGCGACTGACCCCCGAGGAATACCAAACCTTCCACGGTACGAACGAGCGGCTACCGATTGGGGAACTCCTACGGGCCATTCGGTTCTACGCGACGGTGCTCTACCACGCAGCTGCGTGAAAGGGGTCCGGGAGCCTTGAGACCTTGAGGCAAGCCGTTTTCCGTGTTCGCCGCATAGCTTGCTGAGGTGCGTTCTGAGGCAGTAAGGGGACCGACTCGTATCTTTGCGACCGTCGGTCGGAAAATGACTGCTGGTCGGAACATGAGAGGGTGGCGCATCTGGGCATTTGTTGGAATAGTCACCGCAGGCTTTGGGCAGCAGAGCCTCACACTACGACAGGCTTTGGAGCTTGCAGTGGAGAAAAATCCCCAGATCGTAGCGGCCCGTCTGGAGGTTGAACGTGCGGACGCTCGAGTGCGGGAAGCCGTAGGGACGGCGCTACCATCGCTAGGGATAGCAGCTGGGTACACGCGCTACCTCCAGCTACCAGTGTTCTTCCTTCCGGACTTCCGCAACCCGCAATCGGGACAGCTCCAGCCAGTGCGGATTGGAGCAGAGAACAGCTTCCAAGTCCAGGTACAGCTGAACCAAGTGATCTTCAGCCAGGCGGTCATCACGGGGATTGGGGCATCGCGAATATATGCGCAGGCAGCGCGGAAACAGTACCGGGCCGAGGTACTGCAGACCGTGATGAACGTGAAGAAGGCCTTCTACGGGGCCCTGCTGGCCCGGGAGCTTCTAGAGGCGGCTCGCGCCAGTCTGCAGCGAGCAGAGCGCTTTGCCCAGGATGTCCGTGTTCTAGCATCCGAGGGACTAGTGGCGGATTACGATGCTCTGCGGGCGCAAGTGCAGGTAGAGCAGATCCGCACGGCCGTGGCACAGGCGGAGCTTGGCTATTCAGCTGCACTCCGGCAGTTGAAGCTTGCTATCGGAGTTCCCCAAGACCAAGAGATCATGCCCTTGGGCAGCTTGGAAGGGGAGTATCGCCCGACACCGCTGCCGTCTGTTCAGACCGTGATGGAGCAGATGCTGAAGTCCAACCCACTCCTCCAGGCCTTGGAGCTCCAGGAGCTTGTGCAGCGTGATATCGCGCGCATCTACCGGGCGGAGTCCTACCCGACCGTCGTCGGGTTTGGTGCGTACAGCTACCAGGGGCAGTCGCAGAAGCTATCCAACTTCCTCACAGCTCGAAGCGCCTCCGTTGGCATTCAGCTCTCGCTGTCGCTATTCCAGGGGTTCCAGACCGACGCCCGTGTGGAACAAGCAGAGATTGAGAGCCGGAAAATCCAGCAGCAACGAGAGCGCTTGCGGGAGGCACTGAAGGTCCAGGCAGCACTTGCCATAGAACAGCAGCGCATCGCTCAACAGCGTTTACAAGCCGCTCAGAGTACGATTGCTCAAGCAGAGAGGGGCTACGAGATTGCTCGGATACGCTTCAGTACGGGACTGGGTAGCCAGCTAGAGGTCATTGATGCCGATGTAGCCATACGGCAATCCCGGACGGCATATGCCCAAGCACTTCATGACTACTTGAGTGCACAGGCAGAGTTGGACTACCTCCTGGGGGTTGCCGAGCCAGGGCTTGTACCAGAGCTGTAACCTCTTGGCCTAGGATGGGAATCCCAGAGCGCCGTGAGCGGGAACGGCAGCAGAGGCGGCGGGCCATTCTGGAGGCCGCTCAGCGTGTCTTCTTCCAGCACGGTTACCGGAATGCAACCATGGAGATGGTTGCGGCTGAGGCGGAGCTGGGGAAGGCGACGCTCTACGAGTACTTCCACACAAAAGAGGAGCTCTACGTGGCGCTACTGGAGGATGGCCTACGGCTCTTCGATGCGATGATGGCGCAAGCATCGCAGGAGGCAGCACAACAGCCCGTCCGGCAGGCTATCCACACGTTTGCTCGGCAGTACTGGCGCTTTGCCAACGAATACCCAGAGTACTTCGTGCTGCTCATGCATGTCTCCACAGCCATTGAGCTACCCCTGGAGAAAGTGCGGTCGGAACTCCTTGCAGAGCTGCAGCAGCTCCAGGAGCGGGCTGTGCTGAGAGGGATGGAGCTCGTCCAGCGGGGTATCCAGGAGGGGATCTTCCCACCAGGTGTGGTCCCGGGACGGGTATTGGCAGAGTTCTGGGTCGTGCTCAGCGGAGCTCTGCTGCTGGCACGACACCCATACCGCATGCGCTTGATGCAGGAAGTGAAGCCTGAAGAACTTGTGGAAGAGCTTGTGGAACTACTGCTCTGTGGGTGGCAATGCCGCGCACAATCGTCGTTGGTATCGTCCTCGCCACGATAGTCGGTTGGACCAGTTTCAGCGGTTGTGGTGCTCGCTCGGAAGAGGCCGACACCAAGAAGCGCCGCCTGGAGCAGCTCCGCAGCGAGTTAGCACGCCTCCAGCGAGAGATCCAGGCCCTGGAGGCGGAGTTGGAGGGAACCCAGGCTGGGGCTGGGCGAGAGATTTCGGTCGTGGTGGAGCCTGTGCGTCAGGAGCTCCTGCGACGGGTCTTGGAGGTGCAGGGGACTGTGGAATCGCGCACAACCGTCACCCTCAGTGCGAAGTCTGCTGGCACCGTCGTTGCCGTTCGAGTCCAGCCTGGGATGCGGGTCTCCCGCGGCCAAGTGCTAGTGGAACTGGATTCGGAGGTCTTGAGAAGGACCTTGAGTGAGGCCCAGACCCAGCGCGACCTTGCCTGGACGCTCTACGAGAAGTACAAGCGGGCATGGGAAGCCCGGGCCATTGCGGAGGTCCAGTACCTGAGTGCTAAGCAGGAATGGGAAGCATTGGAACGGCGCCTGGAGACTCTTCGCGAGCAGTTGGCGCAAACTCGAATCACGGCTCCTTTTGCGGGACTGGTGAATGAAGTGATGGTCAAGCCTGGCGAGTTCCTAGCACCAGGAATGCCTGCCGTTGGGCTAGTGAACACGAGCGATCTTTATGTCTCCGCAGAGATTTCCGAGGCATACGCTGGCAGTCTCAAACCGGGAGCGCGAGCACAGGTGGTTCTACCAGAGCTGGGAGACACAGTTCCGGCACGTTTCCGAAACGTCGGGCAAGCAGTCAATCCCCGAACCCGCACGTTCCGTACGGAGCTAGTGTTGGAGCGTGCGCCAGCAGGGCTTCGACCAGGGTTACAGTGCCAGGTTCGGGTGAGTGATGTAGAGCGCCCGAATGCCGTCACGATCCCGCTGGCTGCTCTGCAGCGACGGAATGGTGTCCTGGTCGTCTACGTTGTGGAGCGTCAGCCTGGGGGCACTGCAGTCGTCCGAGAGCGCCTTGTGCGAGTGGGGTTGTTGACCTTCGAGAAGGCAGAAGTCCTGGCGGGGCTGAGGCCTGGAGAGGAGGTCGTCATCCGTGCTTCGGGAGAATTGCGTGACGGTCTCAAGGTCCAGCTGTAAGGTGTGAGGTGATGATGCTGCGGCGAGAGTTCTGGCTGACGAACTGGGCAATCCGCAATCGTGTCACGGTCTATGTGCTGGCAGTCGTTGTCCTCTTCTCGGGCATCTACACGTACATCCGAGTGCCCAAGGAGTTGCTACCAGATGTTGTCGTCCCGACGATCCTCGTCACCACGATTTACCCCGGCACCTCTCCCACGGACATTGAGAACCTGGTCACTCGGCCGATTGAGAAGCAGCTCAAAGCAGTTGCAGGCGTGACGAAGGTACGGAGCTACTCTTCACAGGATGTTTCCACGATCGTCGTGGAGTTCGAGACCACAGTAGACCCAGCAGTCGCAAAGCAGCGTGTGCAGGATGCGATAGATCGAGCGAAATCGGAGCTGCCGACCGACCTGCCTGAGGATCCGCGGGCCTTGGAGATCGACTTCTCAGAGTTCCCCATTATGCAGGTCAGCATTGCCGGCGATCTGCCGCTGGAGCAGCTCAAACGCTACGCTGAAGAGCTGCGCGACCGCATCGAGGCCCTATCGCAGATTCGGCGGGTAGACATCGTTGGGCTACCCGAACGAGAGGTCCGAGTAGACGTAGACCCGTACCGGCTATGGGCACATGGGCTGAGCCTGAGTGACGTAGAGCAGGCAATTCGCCGAGAGAATTTGAACATTACCGCAGGAGAAGTCTCAGCCGGCGGTCTGCTCTTGAATGTTCGGCTGGCAGCCGAGTTCCAGAGCGTTGAGGAGATCGCCAACATCATCGTGCGGAGTGGTACAGGCGTCACAGTTCGCCTAGGCGACATTGCTACCGTTGTAGAGGACTTCAAGGAGCAGCAGAGCTATGCTCGCCTGAATCGCCGGCCAGTAGTGACGCTCAGCGTCGTCAAGAAATCGGGCGAAAACCTCCTAGAGGCTGCCGATGGCATCTACCAGATTGTGGAAGAGTTCCGCGCACGGATCGTGCCGCCTTCGGTGGAGCTAGTCATCACGAACGACCAGTCGGTGCGAAGCCGGACGACACTGGCCGATTTAACGAACGCTATCATCCTTGGCTTCATCTTCGTGGTCGTCTCGCTGATGTTCTTCATGGGCGTGCAGAACGCCCTGTTTGTGGGGTTAGCGACGCCTCTGTCCTCCTTCTTGGCGATGTTGGTGCTACCTGCGTTGGGGTACACCTTCAACATCGTGGTCACGTTCGCCTTCCTGCTGGCGCTCGGCATCATCGTGGACGATGCGATCGTGGTCGTTGAGAACACATACCGGCTCTACCGGCGGGAAGGGCTGGATATTGTCTCAGCAGTCAAGCAGGGGGCTGGAGAGGTCTTTGCACCGGTGCTGGCTGGGACGTTGACGACGCTTGCACCGTTTGTGCCGCTACTGTTTTGGCCTGGAGTGGTTGGTGAGTTCATCGTGTACTTGCCCGTTGTGCTCATCGCTACTCTCTCGGCCTCGTTCATAGTTGCTTACGTCTTCAACCCAGTCTTTGCACTAGACTTCATGCCTCGGCAGCCGCGGCCGTTGACGCGACGTGAACTCTTCCTGCGAACAGCAGCCCTGATTGGGGTTGCGGGGCTCGGCTATGCCTTGGGAGCTTGGAGCCGGCTGCCGATCTTTACGGGGTTGGCAACGGTGACGTGGGTGATCGCGCTGCTGTGGCTCTTCAACCGAACGATCTTCACACCGCGCATCCTGGTCCCATTCCAGCAGCGGCTGTGGCCGGCGGTGTTGAGCCTGTATCGGCGCGTTGGGGCTCGGGTCCTTCGGGGGCAGCGTGCGGTGGCTTTGGTGGTTGGAGTTGTGCTCCTCTTTGGGTTGACGCTGGTAGTGACGGCGCTCGTGCGGCCGAAGGTCCAATTCTTCACGAACCCAGAGCCCAACTTTGTCTACGTGTACGTCACGCTGCCAGTGGGGACCGATGCTGCCACGACGGACTCAGTGATGCGCGTAATAGAGGAGCGAGTCTACCGAGTCCTGGGCGAGCAGAACCCATTAGTGGCTTCGATAAGTGTCAACGTGGGAGTCGCTGCCGGAGATCCCTTCCGTCCCAGCTTTGGGGTTACCCCTCACAAGGGACGCCTGACGATCGCCTTCGTTGACCAAGAGCACCGAAAGGGAATCTCCACGTGGGACTACTTCGAGCTGGTGCGCCAAGCGGTGGCGGACATCCCTGGAGTGCAAGTTGTGGTGGATAAGGATCAAGCGGGCCCACCAACAGGAAGGCCCGTCAACATCGAGATTGCCGGCCCCGATCTGGACACGCTCGCAGCCTTGGCCGACCGTATTCGTGCGCTCATCGTCGACTCGCTGAAGATTGCTGGCCTGGAAGGGATTACGAGCGATCTGCAGCAGACTAAGCCCGAAGTGTTGCTGACGATTGACCGTGCGAAGGCCGCTCGGGAAGGTCTCAATACGGGCCAGGTAGGCAGCGCACTACGGACGGCGCTCTATGGTGTGGAAGCTTCAAAGTTCCGCACGGCCGACGAGGAATACCCAATCCAGGTTCGCCTGATGTCACCCTATCGTCAGCGGCTAGAGGATCTCCTCAATGTACCAGTGGCCTTCCGCGACATGAGCACAGGGCAGTTCCGGATCATTCCGGTGTCGGCTGTGACGACAGCTACATATACAACGACGTACGGCACCATCACTCGTATCGACCAGGAGCGGGTCGTTACGCTGACCTCTAACGTGCTGCCAGGCTACAGTGCCCCGCTCATCAACGAACAGATCCGCACAGCACTGACCCGGCTGCAGCTCCCGCCCGGCTACTCAGTGCGGCTCACTGGGGAACAGGAAGAACAGCGTAAGACGGTCGCATTCCTGCAGACAGCTTTCCTCATCACCATCGTGCTCATCGCTCTGGTGCTAGTGACGGAGTTCGGTTCGGTGACAAAGCCTCTGCTGGTGTTGACGACGGTTGTGTTCAGCACCATGGGGGTACTCTGGGGCTTCATCTTGAGCGGGCTGACGATCTCCATCGCGCTCACTGGGGTGGGGATTGTAAGCCTGGCGGGTATCGTGGTGCGTAATGGGGTGGTACTCGTGGACTACATCGAGCAGTTGCGGCAGGAAGGCTTGACGTTGCGACAGGCCGTCATCCGCGGCGGAGCTACGCGAGTTACCCCTGTGCTGTTAACGGCGGTCTCTACGATCTTAGGACTGCTGCCATTGGCGATAGGCCTCAACATGGACTTCGGTAGCTTGCTGACCCGCTTTGATCCGAAGCTCTACTTCGGAGGCTTCAGTGCTGCTTTCTGGGAACCGCTGGCGTGGGCGATCATCTTTGGGCTCGTCTTCGCCACGTTCCTGACCCTGGTAGTGCTGCCGGCGCTGTACTTTGTAGCAATGCGGGGACAAATCTGGCGGCGGTGGCAGCAGCAGCACGGACGCTAAAGGCGTTGCGATGGCTTCCGCGGCTGGAACTCCGCTCCGTAGATGGGGGTGAACTCCTCTGGCGCAACTGTGGCTCCCTGGAGGTAGCGACGGTAGCCGGCAGTACCGATCCACTCGGCTGAAAGGCGCTCCAAACATGGTACGTGCAGGCCTCCAGCGATCAAGGGTGCCGCGGGACCACAGAGCAGGGTGTCTTCGCTTGGACGGAGGGCGGAGAGTTCGTACTGCTGAAGCTCTCGTATCGGGGTTGCCTCGGGATCAAACTCTTGCACGAAGAGCCAGCCCTCGGTACCAGAGTCTGTTTGAGTGAGGTGCCCAGGGACACAGGCTATGATGCGCCGCAGTCCCAAGGCTTGAGCAACGGGGGCCGCTGCCTCTGCCAGAGCCTCCAGAGTTGGCACAGGAACAAGGACGGGTGAACTTCCGAAGCAAAGCCCCTTTGCTAAGCTTGCTCCGATGCGCAGGCTCGTGAACGAACCCGGGCCTGCTGAGATCGCAACAGCATGCAACTGCGGTACCTCAAGGTCGTGGTCTTCCAGCAACCGCCGGACAAGCTCCGCTGCCATGCGATCGTGAGCCCGTGGGGCCGCTACTATGGAGAGTCCCCGAAGACGGTCACCTTCGTACAGAGCAACGCTCAGCGGCTCCCCTGAGCTCTCTATCGCCAGAATCCACTCGGGCATACCATGGGCTGTTCAGCGGAGCCAGAGGAATGGACGAACTGAGGCCTCCTCCTTCCAGCGTAGGCGGACAGCATACCATCCGCTTGCGACGGACGGCAACTGGAAGCGGTATTCGTGACGTCCAGCCGGCTGCCACTGGCCTGCTACGAGCGTAGCCACCGGCCGACCGAAGACGTCCAGAAGCTCCAGCGAAACTTGCGCAGCCTCAGGTAGCACGTAGCCGAGTACCAGCTCTCCTCCTGGCAGACCTTGTGCCCAGAGATTCCCAGTCTGAGGGGATTCGTACGCAATCCCCGTTGCTCCGACAGCAAACCATCGTGGATGGTACACGGGCTGTCCTACTTCTAGACCACCGACTTGCCCTTGCTGGAGGTCAGCGACAATTAGGAGTCCTGCAGCTGGTGAGACGAGAGCTAGGTACCGATTATCTGGCGAGAAGCTCGGACGCTGGACATCGAGCAGAGGCTGACCGTTGTAAGTCCACTGTGAGGTACCTAGGACTGCGACTTGGCCGGTCTGGAGATTCGCCAGGACGGTCTCGTAAATCCCCGTCTGATGGCTGTAGTAGTTGAAAGCGATGATGTCGGGGTCCGTGTTGCTGTAGGTGATGTTCCCGAGGCTGTACTCGGCTGGGTTTGGAGGCACGAGCTCGTAAATAGCCGGCCCCGCAAAGTGAGCCTCGTAAATGTTCCAGTATGCCAGTGTATCGCCTGTCTGCAGCGGAAGCACGTTGAAGGCGTCAAAGGCAAGTTTTGGATCTCGCATGTTAGGGGTCCACGACATGACGTCGGCGAGCCAGACGGTGCTAACCGCGCCGCCATCAGGAGCCTGGGGTGTTAGCGGGAGGCGCGCAACCTGCTGTCCATCGGTGATGTAGATGAAGGGCTCGACAACTGCCCTTACTATTGAAGCGAGACGTCCGTCGCTGCTGATGCAAGCGTTCCGGAGGTTGGCAAGTTGCGGCAGATTGACGATGAAGAACTGCTGCCGGGTCAAGTCCGCATAGGCTAGTTGCTGCTGCTGATTGACGAAGTAGATTCTCTCCCCACTCCGAGCTGTGCTCAGCTGCGAGAGAGGGAATCCATCCTGAGTCATCAGCACCCTCGTGCGTGGATCGCTGGAACTAATGACCCCAGACTGACCATCGGACGTCCTCAGCAGAGCAATTCTCCCGTCGGAGAGCACGAATGCGATGTACCAAGTACCACCCTGGACGGGTGGGACCTCGTTACCACTACCGCCGCCTCCACCACCGCCGGCGTCATAGATGCCAACAGCATCAAAGGCCTGCGCAGCTGCCTGGGCTTCAGACTGTCCGTAGAGCTCCCGGGCTGCTCGGATGACTGCACGCCGGTGATCAATGAACTCCGACGTACGGGTCAGGTACTGAGTCAGCACGCGGTAGAAGATGCGCTCTGCTTTTTCCCGCCCGATGGCCTGGATGAGCAAGTATGCAGCGCGATTGGGGATACCACAGTTGTAGTGGACCCCACCGTTGTCGCGCTCTATGGGCCAGTTCAGATACTCACTCATGTGTCCAGGCAGCTGGCTGAGCGCCTGAGGATTGCCTGGATTCCCGAAGTCTCGGAGGGCGATCTTGCCGGGGACCCGAATGGTGCCCTCGCCGATCAGGTAGTCATCGCGGTCCGCCATGACGGCGAAGAGGTCGGAGAAGCTCTCGTTGAGGGCACCAGGCTGGAACTGGTAAACTAGATTGGCGGAGTATTGCGTAACACCGTGCGTGAATTCGTGTGCGACGACATCAAGGGATGCTGCTAGCGGATAGAAGAGCTGGTACCCGTCACCGAAGGCCATCACTTTGAGCCCTGGATTCCAAAAGGCGTTGTCAGCAGGTAGGCCATTCTCCGTGAAGTGCAGGATGCTGTAGACTGTGCCACCTTGGTTGTCGTAAGAGTTCCGCGAGTGTGTAGTGCGGAAGTATCGGTCCGTCAGGAAGGCATGGTAATGGGCTGAGACAGCCACTCGGTCCTGCCAGGTGTTTGTCGTGGAAGTGATGTGGTAGAGTGGGACGTTTCCCCTTAGCTCTTGGCCGTTTGCGGTCAGTGTCACCGCTCCGCCCTTGATCTGTCTGGGGAGATTCGATTCGTTAGGGTTGTAGCTCGGAAGGTCCCAAATCATGTAGTGCACGCCATCGTCGTGGCGGTAGACGCGGAGGGAGCGCTGGGTGCCGAAGTAGTCAGCAGCTGTTGCATCTACGAAGCGTCCAGGCATTTGTGGGGTGGCCAGGGAGCGTTGCTTGGGCACGCTGCGAAGGCGAAGCTTTGGTTTGGTAATGACGGAGGGGTGTGGGGTGTACGGCAGCAGGGTGCGAGTATTGAGGAGCCGCCAGACGACCTCCCCGCTGAGGGCGTCTACGAATGCCAAGTACTCCTCTACGGCGTTGGCGATGAGTGTCACCTCATAGCACAGCCGAAGAGAGCCCGAGAGGGGATGGGGGAAGATGACGAGCTGTGCCCGTGCCTGTTTGGCTCCCGCTAGGTTCGGAAGCTCTTCGGGCAAGGGTTCTACAGCGGTGATCTGCTTTACGGCTGCTATGGCGCGCTCTATGGCTTCCGCTGGGCTTAGTTTCGGCTGTGTTGGAACGCCGACTGGTGTCGGGTAGTAGCGCCCGTTGACGAGGAGCAGTTCGCCGTTCTGGCGAAGGTGGACATAGAGATCGGCCCCCCAGACAGGGATGCCAGCGTAGAGTTGCTGAAATCGTAGGTGGACCATACCCAGCTCATCGGTGCTGGCAGAGATGAGCGCCAGTTCATGGCGCGGCTCTGTAAGCTTCAGCAGGGAGCGATGCTGCTCCAACACCCCTAAGACGGAGCTGATCTCGGGGATGCGCTGAGTACCCAGACCAAGTGGCAGGGGGACATCGTACATTCGGGCTACACCTAAGGGCAGCTCAATCCAACTTGGGGCACCGCTTGGAGCGTAGGCAATCCGAGGCGTGAGTGGTCTTAGTGTCGGGATTTGGACCGGTGCTCCAGAGATTTCCACTTGGGCTTGGCGTACTGGGAGTGGCTCATTAGCGAAGTGGGCAACTGGAATGGCTGGTGCATCTGCAATCAGGCGCTGGCTAGAGATGAGCGGCCGTAGCTCGGCAGGAACATGTACGGTGTGGGGGAGAGCTACGGCAATTGCTGCGGAGAGGGAGAAGAGCGCCCCGCTCGATCGCCACGCCCTCATGGCAGGCTGCCTGTGTTGATGGACCTTAGGCACAAATATACTGCCTCACCGCCTGTAGAGAGATAGGCGGTGAGGCGAGGTTTAAGGCTTGTTAGCGCGAGCTAATAGGGCTTCCCGCAGCCGACCGTGGTGTGCTTCTAGGAGGCTGCGGGCTTCCTCAGCCGGGAGGTTTGTCAGTAGCATAAAGAGCGCCAGTTTCGTGCTTCCTTGTGCTTCCTGGAGGGCGCATTCGGCCGTGGGGGCATCAACACCTGTAAGGAGCATTAGGATACGCCGACACCGCTGGCGGAGCTTGTAGTTGAGCGGCTGCAGGTCTACCATGATGTTGTGGTACGTCTTGCCCAAGCGGATCATGGCCGCAGTGGTGAGCATGTTGAGGACCAGCTTCTGGGCCGTTCCAGACTTCATTCGGGTAGAGCCGGCAATGACTTCGGGGCCGACTTCGGGACAGATGAGGATGTCGGTGTAGCGTGCGATCTCCATCTGCTGGACGAGCCTCCTGGGGTTGGTCGTTACCAAGAGTGTGGTAGCACCGCGGCGATGGGCCTCTTGAAGGGCTCCGATGACGAACGGTGTGCGAGCAGAGGCGGCGATGCCGCAGACGACGTCTTTGGCTGTCACGCCGCGGGCAGCAATTGCTGCAGCGCCGTCGTCTCGCCGGTCTTCAGCACCCTCTTGGGCTCGGAAGACAGCAGCCTCCCCGCCAGCGATGAGAGCTTGGACCATCTCCGGTGGTGTCCCAAAGGTTGGCGGGCATTCGGCGGCGTCCATAATCCCCAGGCGTCCGCTCGTGCCTGCTCCGACGTAGATGAGCCGGCCTCCATTGCGGAAAGCCTCGACAATACGGTCTACTGCTTCCGCAATCGCAGGAATTTCCTGGGCAACGGCGGGAGCTACTTTGTGATCCTCGGCGTTGATGATTTCCAGGATCTGTCGGGTGTCCAGAAGGTCTATGTCCCAGCTTGCGGGATTGTTCTGCTCTGTCAGTAGGCGAGCAAGCTCCTCATCTCCTGCGGCGGGGACTGTCGCAGCGGCCTCTTCTGCTCTACGGCGACGCCTCGCCATCTCGGTATCCTAATTCGCGTAGGAGGGCCTGCCGTTCTATCTCCAGTTGGCGGATGCGCCGCTCGAGCTGGTCTAATTCCTCCGGCAGGGAGTCCATCTCCATGCGGCGTCGGCTTGCAGCCTCATCGATGAGGTCTATGGCCTTGTCTGGTAGGAAGCGGTCAGTGATGTAGCGGGCTGCGAGCTGGGCCGCGGCAACGATAGCCGCATCGGTGATACGCACGCCGTGGTGGAGCTCATACCGTTCCTTGATCCCTCGGAGGATCGAGATGGTGTCCTCCACACTGGGCTCGTCGACGAAGACCTTTTGAAAGCGACGCTCTAAGGCGGGGTCTTTCTCGATGTGCTTCTGGTACTCGTCCAAGGTTGTAGCACCAATGCAGCGCAGCTCGCCGCGGGCCAGCGGGGGCTTTAGGATGTTGGCGGCATCGATGCTGCCTTGCGCTGCCCCGGCCCCAACGAGGGTGTGGATCTCATCGATGAAGAGGATGATCTCGCCGTTGGACTCAACGACCTCCTTGACGACGGCCTTGAGGCGCTCTTCGAACTGTCCTCGGAACTGTGTCCCAGCAACGAGGGACGGCAGGTCCAGGGCAATGATAGTCTTGGTCTTGAGTGGTTCAGGGACATCGCCAGCTACAATGCGCTGCGCTAGGCCTTCTACGATGGCGGTCTTCCCAACCCCAGGTTCGCCGATGAGGACAGGGTTGTTTTTGGTACGCCGGGTCAGGATCTGCATAACCCGGCGGATCTCCTCTTCCCTCCCAATGACGGGGTCCAGCTTGCCACGGCGGGCCTCTTCATTGAGATTCCGCCCGTAGCGCTGAAGGGCCTGGTACTTCTCTTCCGGCGTAGGGCCTGTGACGCGGTGGGTGCCACGCACGCTCGCTAGGACCCGTAGGAGGGCTTCCCTTGTGACCCCTTGCTCCTGAAGGAGCTGAGCGGCGCTGGAGTGCCCCTCGGCAAGGGCTAGCAAGAGGTGCTCTGTGCTGACGTACTCGTCCTTCAACGCCGAGGCTTGGCGCCATGCTTCTTCCAGGAGCGCTGTAAGCTCGCGTGAAAGGTACTGCTCGACTGCTCCGCTGACCTTTGGAAGCCGATCCAGCTCCTCTTGGATTCGGCGCCGGAGCCGAGAGAGGTCGATCTCCAGTTTGCGGAGGAGGATTGCAGGAATTCCTGCGTCGTCTTCCAACAGAGCGGCCAAGAGATGGAGCGGCTCTATGTACTGGTGCCCAGCCGTCGCAGCCAGTTCACGAGCCTGTTCCAGTGCCTCTTGAGATTTCAGTGTCAGGCGCTGCCATGGAATCGCCATGGTCCTCCGAGGGTCAGCAAAGTACACAGACTATGGCTGCAAGGCAGACGAACGCAGAGGCATTGCAGTGTCAAGGATCAGCGGGGATGCGGATGAGAGCCAACGTAGAGGTTGCCTGTGCAATCAGTGTCTCAGCCGAATCCTGCAGGCAGAAGATACGTGCCTCGGCGAAGTGGAGTCGATGCCCAGCATGGAGGACACGTCCGACAGCACGCAAGCGCTCGCCACGTCCTGGCTGGAAGAAGAGCACGTGGAGCTCTGCTGTGACGGGCTGGAACCCCTCTGGAGTGAGGGTAAAACTGGCGAATCCAGCGGCAACATCCGCCAGTGTTGCGATGAGACCGCCGTGGACGATACCGAGCTGTTGTCATGCTGCGGTCGGAGGGCAACTTCAGCTACGACATGGCCTGGCTCTATGCGGGTCAGTTCACATCCCAGGAGCTTTATGAAGCGCTGGCCGCGGAGAGCAGCGGCGATGGCTTCGCGGAAATGCGGATTCAGTGGAGTTAGCTCCATACCGAAGATGTGTTGCTGGTACTGGGCGAAATTATGGGGCAACGGCCGGACTATCTGGCGTGAAAGCCCTAAAATTGCAAGGCTCTGCAACGAGAGCTCGAGAGTGGGCGCCGAATGTGGCTGGAACAGCTTGGGGAGACGTTGAATCTGTCGGCGTTAGAGCACGAAGTGCTGGCGTTCTGGGAGCGTGAGCGCATCTTCGAGCGCTCACTGGAGCAGCGGCGGCAAGCACCTCGGTTTCGCTTCTACGAGGGTCCGCCAACGGTCAACGGTAAGCCGGGCATCCATCACGTCATGTCCCGGACAATCAAGGACGTGGTGTGCCGCTACAAGACCATGTGCGGGTACTATGTCCGCCGCCAGGCGGGCTGGGACTGTCACGGGCTGCCGATAGAGTTGGCAGTAGAGAAGGAGCTGGGGATCGTTGACAAGCGGGAGATTGAGACAACCTACGGCGTAGAGCGCTTCAACCAGGCCTGCAAAGAGCTCGTCTGGCGCTACATCGAGATGGAGGAGGGCTGGCGGAGTCTGACTCGCCGCATGGGCTACTGGATTGACCTCGACAATGCCTACATCACCTGCTCCAACGAGTACATTGAGTCGCTCTGGTGGGCGCTGAAGCAGTTGTTCGATCGGGGATTAATCTACCGCAGCTTTAAGGTCGTGCCCCAGTCCCCAACAATTGAGACTCCGCTGAGTTCGCATGAGCTGGCCTTGGGCTATCGAGAGGTGCGTGACCCGAGCGTTTTCGTGCGTGTCCGGGTTGTACAGCCGAGCCGTTCTGGTCTGGAGCGGGCGGCACTGTTGGTGTGGACGACGACGCCTTGGACCCTCTTCGGGAATGCGGCGTTGGCAGTCCATCCAGAGGTGACATATGTGCTGGTGCGCAATCGCCGTCCGAATGACCCGCCGGAGGCTGCTGAAGGGCTCATTCTGGCGGAGGCGTGCCTCTCCGTCCTGGAGGGGGAGGTTGAGGTCGTGGAGCGCTTCTCCGGAGCGGAGCTGGTGGGGACGGTCTACGAGCAGATCTTCCCTGACCTTTCGATCGATCGCACGCAGTACCCAAATGCACTGACAGTGCTTCCGGCAGAGTTCGTCACGACAGGAGAGGGAACAGGGATTGTCCATATTGCTCCGGCATTTGGGGTGGAGGACTTTGAGTTAGGGCAGCGCTACGAGCTGCCGCTCCTCCAGCCGGTCACCCCGGATGGGCATTTCACTGAACAAGTTCGCGAGTTTGCCGGGCGGGCGGTCAAGACCTTCCGGTACAACGACCGCGTAGAAGAAGGAGCTGACCGCGACATCGTCGCTGCGCTGCGCCGTATGGGCAAGCTCTACCGGGCAACGTTTGACTACGTGCACACCTATCCCCACTGCTGGAGGACGGGGAATCCAATCATCTACTACGCTCGCCTGTCGTGGTTCCTGAAGTCGCCGGCGTACAAAGAGCGCATGTTAGAGCTCAACGAACAGATTCGCTGGCAGCCGCCGGAGATTGGCGCAGGACGGTTCGGCAACTGGCTGCAGGAGGTCAAGGAGTGGGCGCTCTCGCGCGACCGGTACTGGGGGACCCCGCTTCCCATCTGGATTAGCGAAGATGGGGCGGAGATGTTCGCCATCGGCTCAATTGCTGAGCTTATGGAGGGACTCTACGAGTTCCCAGACGGTCGTCGGGTGCCGTTGCGGGAGGCTGGAGTGGAGATTGATCTACATCGCCCCTTTGTAGACCGCGTCGTATTCCTTCGCAATGGCAAGCTCTTCCGCCGTACGCCCGAAGTGGTGGATGTTTGGTTCGACTCTGGCGCAATGCCCTTCGCGCAGTTCCACTACCCCTTCGAGAACCAGGAACTCTTCGCTGAACAGTTCCCCGCCGACTTCATCGCCGAGGGAGTGGACCAGACTCGTGGTTGGTTCTATACGCTGCACAACTTAGCCACGGTGCTCTTTGACCAGCCGGCCTTCCGCTCTGTGGTGGTCAACGAGCTCATCTTGGACAAGCAGGGGCAGAAGATGTCTAAGTCCAAGGGGAACGTCGTTGACCCCTTCGCAGTCATCGAGCGCTACGGGGCGGATGCTGTTCGGTGGTACCTCCTCTCGGCGAATCCGCCGTGGAAGCCATTGCTCTTCAACGAGGAAGAGATCGGGCGCACGGTGGTGGCGAATTTCCTGCGGGCACTGGTGAACGTGTACAACTTCTTTGCACTCTACGCCCGCATTGACGGGTTCACAGGGGCTGAGCCTGAAGTGCCCATTAGCGAACGTCCGGAGATTGACCGCTGGATACTCTCGCGGCTGCAGGCTGTGCTGCAGCAGTACCGCGAGGCTATGGACGACTATGAGTTGACACGAGCCGTCCGACTCGTGCAGGACTTTGTCTTGGAGGATGTCTCCAACTGGTATGTCCGCCGTAACCGTCGCCGCTTCTGGAAGGGGGAGCGGGACCAGGAGAAGCTGGCAGCCTACCAGACACTGTATTCCGTGCTGCAGGGTACGCTACTGATGATGGCGCCGGTGGCTCCCTTCCTAGCAGAAGCGCTCTACCAGCGCTTGCGCCGCGATGGGCAGCCGCTGTCGATCCACCTTTGGGACATGCCGGAGCCGACGGCAGAGCTGCGGGATGTGGAGTTGGAGCGTCGCATGGGATTGGCGCGACAAATCGTTGGGTTGGTGCGCCAGCTTCGGGAGCGTGCCCAGCTGAAGGTTCGGCAGCCCCTACAGCGGATTCTCATCCCGGCGGCCTCTCAGCAACTGCGGCGAGATATTCGCTCTGTGGAGGCCCTCATCACCGACGAGGTTAACATCAAGGCGATCGAGTTCTTGCCGCTGGAGGTGGACGTTGTGCGGTGGACGGCGAAGCCGAACTACCGACTCTTGGGCAAGCGCTTGGGCAAGCGAATGCCGCTGTTGGAGAAGGCTCTGGCGGAGCTTCCGCAGGCAACCCTTCGGCGCTTCTCCGAGACTGGACGTCTTGTAGTAGAGCTCGAAGGGGAAAGGATAGAGCTGAATCGGGAGGAAGTGGAGCTTCGCAGCACCGAGCTCGAAGGCTGGCTTGTTGCGACCGAGGGGGAACTCACTGTGGCTCTTGACACGACGCTGACGGAGGAGCTTCGTGCTGAGGGTCTAGCGCGAGAGTTCGTCTTCTGGGTCCAGAATCTCCGGAAGCGGGCTGGCCTTGCCGTAACGGACCGAATCCGGATCATCTGTGCGGCGCCGCCAGAGCTGCAGCAAGCTCTGGAGCTGCTCCGTGACTACGTACAACGGGAGACTCTAGCGGAAAACCTTATTTTTGCCCCGTGTCCGTCAGGACAGCCGGTGGACGTCAACGGCTACCGCGCATATGTCTGCGTTGAGCGCTTACAGAGGTCGTAACGACTTGCAGCACGGAAGAGCCAATGCCAGCGAAGCGGAAGAAGAAGGTCTCTGACACTGAAGGAGCAGCTGAGACACAACAGGCGGCCGACACTGCTCAGAGTAGCCCATCTTCAGCAACAGCCGGGCAAACAGCACAATCCTCAACGCAGCCGAAAGTGCGCTACTCGGACGAGGAGCTGGAGATGTTCCGGAAGATCATCCTCGCCGAGAAGCAGAAGACGCTGAAGGAGCTGCGCCTTCTCCGGGAACGGTTAGAGGACTTGAACGCCTTCAACTACATCGAGGAGGGCGGCATCTTCTCGCTACACCCCGCGGAGCAGGGGACGGAGGCTTGGGAGCGAGAGCGGACCTACGTCCAGATCCAGCGCTTGACGGGCTACTTGCAGAAGCTGGAGGAAGCTCTCAAGCGGATCGATGACAAGACCTACGGTATCTGCCGCAAGTGTGGGATCCTCATCGCCAAAGAGCGACTCATGGCGGTACCGATTACGACGCTGTCGGCCTCGTGGAAGATTCACCGCCGCTGCCCCGAGGATGGTATAGACCGCATTATCCCCATCCATAAGGCGAAGGCGCTAAAGGAGTAGTCAAGCTCGGTGTGAGTACTGTGCGCCGGGATTGGCTCGTAGTTGGAGGACTGCTTGCGCTCGATCAGGTGACGAAGCTGCTCGTTAAGGGGTTCCGCGTGGGCCCGTTCGTACACGAGGGGATGCGTCTGGGTGAGAGCCTGCCAGTCCTTGGAGACTGGGTCCGAATTACGTTCGTAGAGAATCCTGGCATTGCCTTTGGACTGCCTGTCGGAGAGGCGAAGGTTCTGCTAACACTCTTCTCCCTTACAGTCAGCATTGGGTTGGGCTGGTATCTACGCCGCCTGCAGTATCTCGGTATCCCGTTTCGGGCACGGCTGAGCGTCGTTTTGCTGTTGGCAGGAGCGACGGGCAACTTCATAGACCGTGCCTTCTACGGAGTGCTCTACGGCGAAGCGCCGCTGCTCCAGGGGAGCGTGGTGGACTTCATCGATGTGGAATTCCCCGATTTCGAGCTCTTCGGGCGGCTATACACTCGCTGGCCCGTCTTCAACGTTGCCGACTCCTGCCTGACGATCGGGGTACTGTTGGCGCTCCTGTTCCATCGCCATCTACCAACACTGCGCCAAGCCCTGCGGAAGGTGTAGGCTGGCACTAGGTTGCTTGTGCTCTCACGCTGTGTATTCCAGTGTTGATGGGCGGCGGGAGAGAGCCTCGGTATGTTCATGGCATTCATGGCAATTGAAGAGTCGGTACTCCTGGCCTCACCTCTTTGGCATAGGGTGGATAGCTTTGCCTGGAGGAGATACTGCGGGAATGCTCGCTCTCTTTACACTGCAGGGCCGAGTGGTCGGGCGTTTCTCTAGTAACTCTACTGGTAACGGACCGTGGCATGCAGAGCTGTTCTTGCTGCCACTGGCTCTGTGCAGTTGGGAAGTGCATGTCAGCTGCCCACTAGAGCTCGAATTCCCTTGCTCCCGCTGCCTTAAGCGGCATACCGCCCATTGGGGCTTCGTTCGTCCAACCTTAAGTTGTTAGGTAGGAGGGACTGAGCGGAATGGTGGAGCGGAGCGTTGTCGTTCGGCTCCCACTGGGGCTCCATGCACGCCCAGCAGCAGAGTTAGCGGTGCTGGCGGCCCGGTTTACTGCTGCGGTTTGGCTTGTCCGAGATGGGATTGCTGCGAATGCAAAGAGTGTGCTTGAGCTTATGAGCCTAGCAGTAGAGCACGGTACAACGGTGGTGGTGCAGGCAGAGGGTGAGGATGCTGACGAGGCGGTGCTTCGAGTAGCTGACTTCTTGCAGAGGGCAGAGGAGGGGTGAGAAGTTACGGCAGTGTTGTAAATTGCCCCGCGAGCTTGTCGGGTCTTCGGGAGGTGTTGGAGTGGAAGTGGACAGTTCCTCTTCGGGACACGAGGGCTTCCTATCCCCCGATACCATCGCAGACCATCCCGCTTCCCCTTGCAACGAACAGTGGCTGGGGGCAATCGCTGCTTCCCCGGGGATTGCGATTGGACCGGCCGTTCTCTGGCTCCCTCCTGCGGCGCGAGGAAGTGATAGCCGTGTGAGTGCGGATGCGGAGTGGGGACGGTATGCCCGAGCAGTTTCAGAACTTCGGCAGGAGCTCCTTTCAGCGCGTGCTGTCGTAGCGGCGGAGGCAGCGGAGGTTGTGCCCATCATTGACAGCTACCTGCACCTCTTGGAGGATGCTTCGTTGGAGGAGCGGGTGCAGGAGCTCGTTATGGCAGGGATGACTGCGGAGCAGGCCCTACAGCGCGTGTTCGATAGCCTCATCGGACGCCTGCGCCGTTCAGCAGATGTGCTCTTTCAGGAGCGGGGGAACGAGCTAGAGCACTTCCTCCAACGGTTCCTTGCGGCCTTACGGCTACCTCAGCGAGACTATGCGCGGACGACGGGCGCCGTTGTTGTTGCTCCGGCGGTGACACCATCGGAGGTCGTGCTACTCCATCGGGCCGGTGCCTGCGGGCTGGTAACAGCCGTCGGTGGTATCACCTCCCACACCACTATCCTGGCCCGCAGTCTGCAGCTGCCAGCAGTTATCGGCGTGCGAAACGCGTTGGGGGCAATCACTGAAGGAGAGCTCGTGGTCGTGGATGGTTACACAGGGACTGTCGTAGTCCGACCTGCGGAGGAGACTCGCCGACGGTACGAGCGCCATCGGGACAGTACCGAGTGGCATCGGCGAATTCTGCGGCGGTTCGCTCGGTTACCGGCAGAGACGATTGACGGGCGACGCTTCCATCTAAGGGTCAACATCACCACGCCACAAGATGTCCAAGAGGCAGATCTCGTTGGTGCGGAAGGGATTGGACTGCTGCGCACCGAGGCCCTCTTCCTACAGCTAGGTCGTCTGCCGAACGAGGAGGAACAGTTCCAGTGGTACCAGGAGCTTGCCCAGCGGTTCTATCCCGATCCAGTCACGATTCGCCTCTTTGACTTGGGAGGCGATAAGTACGGTGAGGGGGCAACGGAGCAAAATCCAGCCTTGGGGATGCGAGGAGTACGATTTCTGCTGCGACATCCAGAAGTGCTGCAGACGCAGTTGAGGGCTATCGTTCGGGTAGCGGCGATATGGCCGAACATCCGCGTCCTTGTACCAATGGTGACGTCCCCACAGGAGCTTACGGCGATCCGTCAACACCTTTGGAGAGTCCAGCAGGAGTGCATTGGAAACGTAGCACAAGCTATCCCCATAGGAGCAATGGTAGAGACCCCGGCAGCTGCTCTCTGCACGGCCCAGCTTGCCGAGGTTGCTGATTTCTTCAGCATCGGCACCAATGACCTTGTACAGTTCACGCTTGCCGTAGACCGCGAGCATGGGCAGCTCGCGGAACTGTTTGAGCCTTTCCATCCGGCAGTGTGGCAGCTCATTGAGAGGGTCGTGGAGGTAGCCCACCAGAGAGGACTACCGGTCGGCATCTGTGGCGAGCTTGCGGCTCATGCTGAGGCCACCGAACTCCTCGTTGGCTTAGGAGTGGACGAACTGAGCACAATCCCAGCGGCTCTCATCCCATTGAAGCACCGGATTCGTCGACTCTCGTACGCGCGGGCTCAGGCTCGGGTCCGCGCACTGACGAATGGCAGCTGAGCTCACCACACCACCCCCTCAGCTGCCTGTTGGGCATGGGCATATGCCTCCTCTAGTGTCTGGCCGACAGCGGTGACATGACCCATTTTGCGGCGTACTCGGCTCTCGCGCTTGCCGTAGAGGTGGAGCCAGGCCTTCCCGACTCGAAGTGCTGGGAGGACAGAGTCAGGAATGCCGCTACCAGAGCGGACCCCCAGCAGGTTAATCATGACGGCTGCCGGTACAATCATCTCTGGCGAACCGAGTGGGAGATTGCAGATGGCGCGGATGCCGTTTTCGAACTGTGAGGTGTAGCAGGCTTCAATGGTGTAGTGCCCAGAGTTGTGCGGTCGCGGGGCCAGCTCGTTGAAGAGGATATCCCCATCGGTAGTCAGGAAGAGCTCGACGCCAAAGACCCCAACCCCATCCACAGCCTCCACGCAGGCTACAGCGATCTCTTGAGCACGTCGCCGGAGAGGCTCTGGAATGGGAGCAGGGGCGTAGACGACGCGACAGACATGGTCTTGCTGAACGGTCTCCACGCAAGGGTAGACGGCTATATCCCCGCGTCGGTTCCGTGCAACGATGACGGCAAGCTCTTTCTGGAGCTGGACGAACTGCTCTACGAGCAGCGAGGAATCGGTTGTGCGCTGCTTCAGTGCTGTCCAGGCTTCGGGGAGGGCTTGCCGATCGTAGACAGTGCGATTGCCATAGCCGTCGTAACCGAAGGTGCGGGTCTTCAGCACAACGGGGAAGCCGTAGTCTTCAGCGAACTGCAGGACGTCATCTGAGCTACTCGCGCCGGCGAAGCTGGGCACGGGGATGCCGGCAGCCACCATCGTCTGCTTCTGTGTGAGCTTGTCACGGACGCGCCGAATCGTCTCCGGGGTAGGATAGACTGGTCGGTGCTGGGCCAGTCCCTCCAGAAGCTCTGGGGCGACGAACTCATTCTCCAGCGTGATGATATCGCTGACACGTAGGAAAGCCTCTAAGGCTTCGCGGGAATTCCAGCCCTCCGGGAACTCTAGCTGCGTCATTCGGCCGGCTGGGGAATCGGCTCCATGCTCGATAATGGCAACGCGCAGTCCCAAACGGTAGGCCGCTTGGGCTAGCATTTTGGCAAGCTGTCCGCCACCGATGATGCCAATTGTGAGCTCGCGGTTTGGTGAGTAGGGAGACGGGAGCATCGGTAGAGTGGTTCACTGAGTGCACAACACCATCTCGAAGCTTTGGCCGCTCGCTGCACTATTCCTCTTCGCGGCTGCGGAAGAGGGTGCCGAGCATGTCCTTGTAGGTAGCGCTGCTGTCTACTTCTTCCTTTGCCAGCTTGGAGTGCTGATGGAGTGCATCCAAGATGAACTCCATAGCAGTTCCTAGCTCGTACGGATTCCGTTCGTCCACCTTTAGGTAGTGGACGGCCAATTGGCGAAGCGTTGGGACGCGGTCTAGTTCCTGGACGAAGCGCTCTGTTGGCATAATGTCGTCAATCACAACGGTATTGCCGGCCTCGAACCAGCGGAGGAGCTCCACGTAGGGACTGGGTTCTGGCGCAGGGCTCCCCTCTCGACGACGCGGCCGGGCCAGCGGATCGGGGAAGTAGAGCTTGAAGGTTTCCCGGACTGCTCGTCCGATGAGGGCTTTTGCAACCTTGACGGGTCCTTCCTGTTCGCCCTCGAAGACGAGCTCTACCTTGCCCGTAATGCCGGTAAGGGCACGCTGGAGGTCGACAATTCGAGGGGCTATGACTGACTCGCCGTTGAGGATGGCTCGGCGTTCGGCATTGGAGATGAGTGCCTCCATCGTCGAGATGCTCAATCGTGCGGAGACCCCTGAGCTTTGGTCAACGAACTCGCTGCTTCGGGCGACAAAGGCAATTGTCTCCACCACTTGCTTCATATACAGCGGCAGGACGACGTGCATGTCAGGAGCACGCTCAATCCAGGCCTCCTGCTCTGTGATAGCGATGGCATCTTCCAGCGTGCGCGGGTAGTGGGTTAGGATTTGCGACTGGATGCGGTCTTTGAGGGGGGTAATGATGGTCCCGCGGCGGGTGTAGTCTTCTGGGTTTGCAGTGAAGACCATGCAGATGTCCAGTGGCAGCCGGACCTTGAAGCCGCGAATCTGGATATCGCGCTCTTGGAGGATATTGAATAGCCCTACCTGGATGCGGGGCTGGAGGTCTGGCAACTCGTTGATGACGAAGATGCCTCGGTTTGTCCGAGGGATGATGCCAAAGTGGATGATGCCTTCGTGAGAGTAGTGCAGCCGCTGAGTGGCAGCCTTGATGGGGTCGATGTCCCCGATGAGGTCCGCAATCGTAACGTCGGGCGTTGCCAGTTTCTCCCCGTAGCGTTCCGAACGATGGATCCACTCGATCGGGGTCTCGTCTCCAAGCTCGGCGATTAGGTCCACAGCGTATTTAGAGATGGGGGCGAAGGGGTTATCGTTGACCTCAGAGCCAGCCACGACTGGGACATACTCGTCCAGGAAGTTGATGAGCATCCGCGCAATCCGGGTCTTGGCCTGGCCGCGCAGGCCCAAGAGGATGAAGTCGTGCTTGGCTAAGATGGCATTGACGAGCTGAGGGATGACGGTGTCGTCGAAGCCGATGATTCCTGGGAAGAGCCGTTCGCGGCGGCGGAGCTTCTCAATGAGGTTGCGCCGCATTTCTTCTTTGACCGGTACCACGCGGTAGCCGCTGCGCTTGAGCTCCCCCAGGGTACGGGCGGTTGGCTTCATTCTGTATCGGTCTGCTGGAAGAATAGGCGCACGTACGGACGCAGTAGACTCTCGACGTATTTTGCGACGACGTCGAACTCTAAGTTGACGGTATCGCCTTTCTGGAGGAGCCCTAGGGTCGTTCGGCGGAGCGTCTCGGGAATCAGAGCAACCATGAAAGCTCCGCTCCGTAGGCGGGCAACTGTCAAGCTAACCCCGTCAACGCAGATAGAGCCATGGAGGACGACGTACTGCTGGAATGCTGGTGGTAGCTCAATCCAGAGTCGATGTTCGCCGGATTCGCGTTCGACCGCTATGATCCGGCTAGTACAGTCTACGTGTCCTTGGACAATGTGGCCGTCGAGGCGTCCCGAGGCAGGACATGCTCGTTCCAGATTGACCCAGGAGCCAGTTCGCAGGAGTCCTAGCGTTGTCTTCCGTAGAGTCTCCGGAACAACGTCCACATAGAAGCGGTCGCCCTCTGTGGAGACCACAGTAAGACAGGCCCCATTGACCGCAACAGAAGCTCCCGGCCGTAGCTCTGGCGCTATTTCTGGGGCTTCGAGCCAGTACCGGTAGCCTGACGTCGTACGGCGCCGACGCACTACTCTGCCTCGAGTCTCTACGATGCCGGTAAACATCAGAGGCTTGGAGTCCTGTGCTGAGAAAGTCCGAATTTCGTTGTGCCAATATACTCAACCAGCCTGACCCTCAACGTGGCATACTTCCTCTTCAACACGGCCGCGTGGCAGCAATGGAAACGGCTACAGCACGAGCCCTGGATTCTTGGGGAGGAGCTTAGGGTTGAGACCTTGCTGGACGAGGCTGCCAGGACGGATACGCCAGAGCGTTTCCTCTGCATTGTCCCAACAGAGCGGCGTGTCCGGTGGTTGAAGCGGCAGTACTTTCGCCGAGTGTTTGAGCTTCATGGAAAATCCACCCCAGAGCCGGCGGTGCTAACGCTGGCAGGCTTTCTCTGGACATGCCTCGGCAAGCTCTTCCCGCCAGGGCGCTACACAGTGCTGTCGGATGCTCACCGCTTGGCGTTGGTTGAGGACGCATCGGTGCAGGCTGCTCTCTCCTTCTATCGGAGGTATGAGGACGACAGACCGCTGCCATCTGCTCTGCTGGAGCAACTGGCTGCAGTGTTGGACGGTATCCGACGTGATGGAGTGAAGGCTGCAGCCCTTTGGGTACGCCTCAAGGAGGCTCGCGAGCAAAACGATCCCAACGTTGACACCGCCCGCCTCCACGATATCGCTGCGATTGCCCAAGCGTATGAGGAGCTGTTAGGAGACGATCTCGTAGACGAGCCGCGCGGTTGGGAACTTCTGGCGGAGCAGGTAACCTGTCGGGGCAGCAACGCTCTGAAGGAACTCTTCCCAGCGGCGGAGATGCTGCTGGTGGAAGGATTCTCCGCCTTCCGCATGCCGGAGCTAAGCTTCTTGCAGCTCCTGGCAACGCAGACGCTGCCGGTAGTTGTCAGCATCGACTACTCGCCCGACAATGGGCCCCTTTTCGGCAACTTCCAAGAACTCATCGAGCGACTGCAGCAGGCAGGGTACACGGCCTACGCTACCGATCCCCCAGTACTCATGACGGAACAGACACCGGCAGAGGAGCGAATCTTCCTGCCGCTGGGGGCATATCTGCGTCGATGGCTCTTCAATACGGAGCGCGAGATTCGCCATCCTGGCTTCTCCAAGGTCATCACGATACTGGAGTGTCGAGACCGTGAGGAGGAGGTTCGTACGATTGCTCGGCTCGTTAAAGAGTTGCTCTGCCGCCAAAGGTACCGCCCGCAGGAGATTGCGGTTGTAATGCGTCAGCCGCAGCGGTATTCCGCACTCTTTCGGGAAATCTTCACCCAGTACGGCATACCGGTGAACGTTACAGATCGCTTCTGGCTCTCTCAGTCTCCGGTTGTCGTTGCCGTTATGAGCTTGCTGGAGCTTCCCATCAACGGTTTTCGCCGTGTGGACTTAGAGCGCCTCGTCCATAGCCCGCACATTACCCTCTCTGGACCTGGAGGCGAGCCGATTGATGGAAGGAACCTCGTTGCTGTGGCAGCTCGGCTACGAATCGTCGGTGGGCATCAATTCGGCGGCGCTTTCGGGTGGCTGCGGCAGATGCGGAGTGCTGCGGAGTTCCTCAGGCGGCACCTGGCGCTGCTGGAAGAGGACCCCTACGCTGATCCCTTGGAGCGAGAACAACTGCAGCGCGAGTTAGCAGCCTGCGAGCAGGCACTGTACGACTTTGAGGCTCTCCAGCGCCGCCTCTCCTGGGCAAACCGCCGCCTGACCCCGATGGAGTTCCTGCGCCTCATTACGGAGGAGATTCTCGTCGGCATGGGGATTTACGGGTCAATCACGGCTGCTCACGAGCAGCTCCGTAACCAGCAGTGGCAGAGCACTGCAGAGTGGCTAACAGTGCTGGAGCGAGTGGAACAAGAGGCGCGAGCCGTTGCGCGACTGACGGAAGTAACGGAAGAGCTGGTAGCTCTCTACCAGCGTCGTTGGGGAATGGAGCCACGCCCACTGGCGGAGTACGTCCAGCGTTTCGCGACAGCTCTACGGGGAGAGCGGTATCAGGTGAGAGAGAAACCGGGAGCGGGGGTGACGATCACCTCAATTGAGCAGACCCGCGGTATTCCTTTCCGGGCACTCATCCTCTGCGGCGCCGTAGATGGCGAGTTCCCACTGCCCTACCAGACAGAGGTCTTTTTGGGCTATGAACTTCCTGGCGCAGAAGAGCGTCACCGCCGTGCTGAGCGAATGCTCTTCTACCAGTTCCTGACTAACCACCCCGAGGCTTTGGAGCAAGGGGAGCAACGCCTCTTCATTACCTACCCTACGACGGAGGAGACAGAGCAATTGGTGCGCTCCCCGTTCGTGGAGGAGCTGTTGAAGGTGACCTCGCTGGAGCAAGACGGCTGTGTGGTGAGTGTCCCTGCATTGCTACAGGTCTTCCATGAAGGCTGGGAGGGGCAACCACCCCCGGCTTTCCAAATGCTCGAGCGTGCCCCTTGGATAGTAGTCCAAGGCAACGTTGCAGAGCTGGCTTTCTTGGCATGGGAGCGCGGCCAGGAGATATCGGAGCTTGCAGGGAAAGAGCTCCTACTTCCTTCTAGGCTCCATCCGTGGGAGCCCTCAGCAGTGCCATATCCACTCCAGTTGTTACCGGAGCTTCAGCGGCGTTTCTTGGAGCGAGTTGGGGTATACTTTTCTGCGACCGAGTTGGAGCTCTACCGCCGCTGCCCATACCGTTACTTCGCTGCCCATGTCTTGAGGCTACCCGGCGAGCGCCGCCCTCCATTAGAGCTCTCCCCGATAGAGCGAGGCCTCCTCCTTCACCGCATCGTCTACCGCTTCTTCCGCGAACTCCAGGAGGAGTACGGGCAGCTCATCGCTACAGCCCGACGCTCAGGGCTGCCACCGCTGCGCACGGCACCGCTTGTGGAGGAACTAGATGCTGCTTATGAACGGCTCCGTCGGATTGCTCAGGAGGAGCTCCAGCGCTTCCAGTTTGAGCATCCCTGGTTCACACTGGAGGTTGAACGACTGCTTGGCTACGGGGAGCAGCAGGGAATACTATGGTACTGGCTCCAGTCGGAGTCGAGGCGGCAGCAGCAGCGTCCTGGGTTCCTCCCGGTAGCCTTTGAGTTCGGTTTCGGGATGCGCCCCACCCTTGCGGAGCCGATCCAGTTCAGTAGCGAGGCATGGTTGCAGGGACGTGTTGACCGTATTGAGCTGTGGCAGGAGGGAGCAGATGTGCGGTTGGGAATTGCTGACTACAAGAGTGGCCTACTGCGGCAGCTCACAGCAGCCGATGTCTCCAGGGGGATACACCTCCAGCTCCCGTTGTATCTCTGGGCTGTTCAGCGAATCCTACGGCGCGACTACGGTCTTGACACAAGGCCGGTATTTGCCGCCCTCTATGCCCTTCGGCCTATGCGGGAGCGGCAGGAGGCTGCGGAATACGAGCGTTTGCTCGTCAGCACCTGGGGAAGACGCCAATTCCCATCGGTGGAGGAGGTCTTGGAGCAAAGCCTCGGCTATGCCCAAGAGGCGGTAGAAGGGATTCGCTCGGCTCTCTTCCCCGTGCGCCCGTATCGTCACACGTTCTGTCGCACTTGTCCGTATACAGCCCTGTGTCGTATCCGTCAGCTCCAAGTCCTCGAAGAAGAGCCATGAAGCGATTTGGCGCTAAGCTCCCGGAACCGTTGCCGCCGGAGAAGCTGCGCTGGCGATGCAGCGAAGAGGAGCTTCCTTTTGAGACAACGGATGAGCTGGAGCCATTGCAAGAGATTGTAGGTCAATCCCGAGCACTGGAGGCATTAAGGTTGGGGGTCAGCCTCTGGGCTCCGGGCTACAACATCTACGTCTCCGGGCTCTCGGGAACGGGGCGCCTGGCAACAGTGCAGAAGATTCTCCAAGAGGCGTTGACTGTCTGCCCGCCCCTCTACGACTACTGCTACGTGCACAACTTTCGGGATCGGAGTCAGCCACGCCTTTTGCGCCTTCCCAAAGGGCAGGGAACGGCATTCCGGAATGCCTTGGAGCGGGCAATTGCTCTTTTGCGCCAAAGGATTCCTCAGTTGTTTGAGCAAGAGGAGTTCCGCTCCCGCCGCCATAGCTTAGCGCAAGACTTCGAGCAGCGTCATCGCCAACTCCTACAGCAGTTTGAGGAACGGCTTAGACAGCAGGGATTTGCGTTAGGACAGGTGGAGACACAAGCTGGAGTAGAGCCCGAGATCTTCCCTGTCGTTGCTGGAACACCGATTACGATTGGCGAGCTGGATGACTACGTACGCGGACGAAAGTTGACGCCGGAAGAAGCGCAGGAGATTCGGCGCCGCTACGACGAAGCGCGCTTTGGCCTCCAAGAGCTGACTCGCGCGGCGGCACGTCTCTGGCAGGAATACCAACAGGCGGTGCGAGAGCACGATCGTTCAGCTGTCATGGTGCTTGTTCGCGGAATCTTTGGGGAGCTACGCGAGAATTTCCCGTACGAGCGTGTGGAGGAGTTTCTTGCAGAGGTAGAACAGGACTTGCTGGATCACCTCCACTTGTTCGTTGCAGAACCTCAGGAGACTCCGCTCCAGGCCGAACAGCGCTTGGCATTGCTGAACGAGCGCTTACGGTACTACAGCGTCAACGTCGTTGTTGACAATAGCCAGACAGAATGTGCTCCGGTCATCGTAGAGACATCGCCCACCTATGCCAACCTCTTCGGTACAATTGACCGTGCGGTGGATGGTCGCGGGTTATGGTCGGCTGACTACACTTCCATCCGGGCTGGCTCCGTGTTGCGGGCTGACCAGGGCTACCTCATCCTCAACGCTCTGGATGTCCTGATCCAGCCTGGAGTGTGGGCAGCGCTGAAGAACGTTATCCTCTACGGCAAGTTGGACATCCAGGCTTGGGATCCTCTCTTCGCGCTATTGCCTACAGGCATCAAACCAGAGCCTGTCCACGTGAGGCTGAAGGTGGTCCTCATCGGACCAGAGGAGGTGTACACGCTGCTACACTTGCTGGATGAGGACTTCCCCAAGATGTTCAAGGTGCATGCCCAGTTTGACTCCGAAGCTCCGCGTTCTCCAGAGCTCTTGCTGGCTTACGCTCGTTTCATCCGTAAGCTGAGCCAGCAGGAGGGGATTCTGCCGGCACATCGTAGCGCCGTGGCGGCGATAGCAGAATGGGCTGCCGAATGGGCAGAGACTCAACGGAAGCTGACACTCCTCTTCAGCGATCTGGCCGATGTCGTACGGGAGGCTCACCATGTAGCGCAGCAGCAAGGTGCGGCGCGCATAGAGCGGGTTCACGTGGAGGAAGCACTCTCCGCACGTCGGCGCCGCTCCGACCTCGTGGATGAAAAGATCCGCGAGCTCATCCTCCAGGGCAGCTTGCTGATTGATACAACGGGAGAGCGAATTGGGCAGGTGAATGGCCTGACGGTCTACTCCACCGGCACCTACAACTTCGGCAAGCCTGTTCGGATTACGGCTTCTGTTGGTAGCGGAAGTAGCGGTATCATCAGCATTGAACGGGAGGCGGAGCTCAGCGGACGCATCCACAGCAAAGGGGTGCTCATCCTCGCGGGGTTGTTACGCGAGCGCTTTGCCCACCGCCATCCTCTGACGTTGACGGCTTCGCTGACGTTTGAACAGTCATACAGTAGTGTGGACGGTGACAGCGCTTCGGCGGCAGAACTCTATGCACTGCTCTCTGCATTGGCCCAAGTTCCGGTGCGCCAGGAGATAGCTGTTACAGGCTCGCTGAGCCAGAAGGGGGACATCCAGCCTGTGGGAGGCATCAATGAGAAGATCCGTGGCTTCTTTGAAATCTGCCAAGCGCGAGGCCTGACGGGAACCCAAGGTGTCATCATCCCCCGGCAGAACGTCGAAGACTTGATGCTGCCCGACATCATCATTGATGCTGTGCGGGAAGGCCGGTTCCACATTTGGCCGATCCGCCACTTCGAGGAAGGGATCCCGCTATTGATGGGAATGCCTGCGGGTGTTCTCCGTCCCGATGGTACATATCCCCGCAACACACTCTTCGGCAAAGTCCAGAAGCGGCTAGAGGAGCTCTGGAGGCTATCTCAGAGCGATCGGCAGCCATCCTCGAACCGCTTGCGCCGCGCCCATAGGAACCGGGTAACGCTGAAGCGGTAATGCAAGGACGCACCGTCCGGATTGCACCGTCACTGCTGGCTGCAGATTTTGCGTGCTTGAGAGAGGAGATAGCTGCCTGTGAGCGGGCTGGCGTAGACTTGCTCCATGTGGACGTCATGGATGGTCACTTCGTTCCCAACCTTACGCTTGGTCCCTCAATCGTCGCAGCTCTGCGCCCCCACACACGACTCCCAATAGACTGTCACCTCATGCTTGCGGAGCCAGAGCGATATGTCCCCGCTTTCGCTGAAGCTGGAGCTGACTGGATTTCTGTCCATGTTGAAGCCTGTTGGCATCTCCACCGGGTGCTCACTCTTATTCGTAGCTTCGGCAAGCGGGCAGGGGTGGTCCTCAACCCTACGACTCCTCTGGCGTACGCCTATGAAGCTGCGCCATACTGCGATTTCTTCGTGCTCATGTCGGTCAACCCTGGCTTTGGTGGGCAGGAGTTCATCCCTGGTGTGCTGCGGCGCATCTCAGAACTACGAGACTTTCTGCTGTGGCAGGGAGTGGAGAGGGATATCGAAGTCGATGGTGGTATCCATGCCGGAAATGTTGGAGATGTCGTCCGTGCTGGTGCCACTGTCATCGTCAGTGGCTCTGCTCTCTTTCGCGGTGACCTGGTGCAGAATGTGCAGACCTTCCGACGCCTCATCGCCGAGGCAGTGGATCTTGGCCCAGTAGATAGCTGATCCCAAAGGACCACGCTGATCCAAACCGCAGCGTGGAAGCGTGAAAACCCCAGCTGTCTGTGAGATATGCCAGACGTATGGAGAACGGCACTAGCAGTCTGCAGTCGGCAGCAAGACGTGACTGTGGAGAGAAGTGTAAGGTAAGTCCACCGCCTAAGCTGAGGCTGGGGAACCAAGGGTTCTGGAAGTGATGGAGGACATACGGTCCAAACTCGTAGGCAACGCCTACTTCTGAAAGGAGATTGATGCTGAGCCATTTACCGAGCGGGAGATTCAGGGCAGGCTCATTGATGATTCCAATCCCGCCACAGCTCTCTCCTCCAATGGTGCCACCGTATGCCACTGCCATGCTGCGCAAGGACACAATCCGACGCTTGCTGCCTATGCCGTAAGCAGCCCCAGCGCAGATTCCAGTGAACCGAGATCTATCAGAATTCAGGCTCTCACCCCCAGAGAGGTTTGCTCCGATAGCCCATCCGTCGCGGTCAAGGTCAGGATGCAGGAGGAGTGGACGCTCGAGCTGGTAGAAGGCAGGAAGGTAGACGGGACCACAACCGACAAGGCTAAGAACGGCCGCAGCGCTGATTATTCTGGCATAGTGCTGTCCCATGGCTTAACCTCACTGATATGCGGTACGAGCTGGTGGTAGTAGAGCAGCAGCAAGGTTTCACGCAGCGCGTTGGCTACAGTCTCATTCCAGCGCCAGTAGACAGTTCCTCGGCAGTACGGGGAAAGTTCCGCAACGGGCTCCGATTCCGGCAGTTGTGGGTGAGTAAGCTCGTTGATTGCAGCGAGCAGCTCTTCGGAAGCCACTTCAGCGCGGCAGCTCCAGAAGGCTATGGGCAGAGCATAGCCGAAGGCAGAGAGCCATTCTTCCCCGATGTCTAGGCGGCCCAAGCTCGGGAGGTCTTCTTGCCAACTGAGAACAGCATCAACGCTATGGAGGGTTTCGGAGACACCAGAGGCCGGCATGTCGAGGAGCTGCAGCTCTATATCGTAGGCCTCTGCGAAGAGTAGGCGCAATGCCTGTGCCAAGAAGTGCTGAGTGGAAGGGGTAGCACAGCGCGTTATGGTCCTGAGTCCTGGGCGGAAGTACAACCACACCCGCTGTGTGTAGCCCTCTAAGGCGAGGGCTGGACCTGGCAGAATGCAGTAGTCAACGATGCCGTTGGCCCTGCCATAGTCCAGCGGGGAGAGGAGTGCGGCCTCTACGCGGCCCGCCATCAGTAGCTCTGCACATGCTTCCGGGCTGACCCGTAGGAGTCGGATGTCGGCTCGGTCTGTGGACACCGCCACGAGAGGATCGTAGAGCGGGTCAGCGGGAGCAGCCAGTCGGAAGCGCATCGTTGGTGGACGCTGTTGTGGCTTCAGGAGACTCAGACCACTGTCCCTGTCGGTAGCAGCGGAGGGCTTCGTAGAGCACGATCCCTGCCGCAACAGCGACGTTCAATGAGTGCTTGACTCCGTACATCGGGATGGCAAGAGCGGCATCGCAGACCTGAAGGACTTCCGGCTGAATTCCCACGATTTCGTTGCCGAAGACGAAGGCAGCCGGGAAGTCTGCTGTGGTGAGTCCGTCGTAGGGGAAAGCCGTATCGGTCAGCTCAACCGCGAAGATACGAATGCCAGCGGAGCGCAGGCTCTGGATGGCTTCTTTGCAAGAGCGTACGTAGCGCCATGGTACGCTCTCCGTGGCCCCGAGAGCAGTCTTCTCTATCTCGGGTCGGGGAGGGGCCGGGGTATACCCGCAGAGGATAACCTCCTGGGCCCGGATGGCGTCGGCAGTCCGGAAGATGGAGCCAACGTTGTAGAGACTGCGGATGTTGTCGAGCACAATCGTAATTGGGTGGCGTACTGCCTGCCGTGATTGCTCGATGGTAAGCCTCTGCTGGCAGAGCTCCTCATAGCTGAGCTTGCGCATGGCATGAAAGGACGTAATTTTCTGCAGGTACGCGCCGCTATAGACGCATGGTGTGGCTTCTCGCGTTTGCTGTTGCCGTTGCCAGCCACTGGTCGAAGCTCTGGCTCGTTCAGGCTGAGGTAGCTCCGGGGAGCGCTACTGTCTACGGGAAGCCACCTTACCGAGTCGAGAGCACGATTGCAGCTCCAGAAGCAGCGGATTCCACACTGCGCTGGATTGTCATCGGTGACTGGGGAACCGGGAGCGTCACGCAGCGCCGAGTTGCTCGCGCGATGGCTGCGATAGCCCGTCGGGCTCCCATCCACTTCATCCTCAGCACAGGCGACAACATCTACCCTTCGGGCGTCCTCGCTGCTGATGATCCCCAGTGGAGCACGAAGTATGAGCGCATCTATTCTGACAGCTCTCTGCAGGTGCCCTGGTACGCAGTGTTGGGCAACCATGACTACCGAGGGCGACCCGAAGCCCAGATAGCATACAGCCGGCGCAGTTCCCGATGGCGCATGCCGGAACGATACTACAGCGTAACGCAAACACTGCCCGATGGTACGCCAGTCCTCTTTGTAGCCCTGGATACACAGGAGCTCTTAACGAATCCGAGAGCGGGCCGCCGCCAGTTGGGGTGGTTGGAGCAAACGCTGCGCTCCTTTCCTGGACGCTGGAAGTTCGTCTGGGGGCATCATCAACTGCGCTCTGCTGGTGCCTACGGGGAGAACGAGGCTTTGCTGAAGCTCCTCAAGCCACTCTTCGACCGCTATGGGGTAGTGGCCTACTTCTGCGGCCACGAGCACGACCTACAGCTGCTGAAACATCCCGATGACAGCTTCCTCTGTGTTGTCTCCGGTGCTGGAGGGGGAGTGCGGTCGACAGCCTACGGTCCCCACTCCCTATTTGCGCTAGCACGGCCAGGATTCGTGTATGTGGCGCTGAGCGGCTCCGCATGTCGGCTGTGGTTCATCACAGAGGATGCTACTCCCCAGTTCGTTCTAGACGTCGAACCTCCTTCGGGCTCCCTATGACGTGGTACCTGAAAGGGCTAGTCCTGCTCGTTGCAGGATGCTGGTTGGCAGCCGAGCTTAGGGCACAGTATCCAGACAGCCGTGGACGCGAGTTCTGGTTGACCTTCCTGCCTAACTACCACAACAACCGCAGAGATCCAGATCCACGGGAACGCTTGGGAGACTCCCTCTACATCTTCATCGTTGCTGAAGGGCCCTGTCGTGGCTTCATTGAGTGGTGGGATACTGCTGGGCAGCGTGTCCAAGAGCGCTTTGCGATCGTAGATCCCCGATTCCCGTACGTCTTCGCCCGTTCCTGGTGGGGGCTAGAGCTCATGGGATACAACGACAGCGGTGTCCTGCTAACGAGCGGAGAGAACGAGGGGGGCCAAGGCGAACGCCCAGTGTACAAGGCTTTCCACGTTGTAGTAGAGGAAGGGAGCGAAGTTACCGTCTATGCCTTCCAACAGGCGCTCTACAGCAGCGATGCCTTCCTGGTGCTGCCTATCGATGTCCTTGGGCGAGAGTACTTGGTGATGAGCTATCCGAGCGATGGCCGTTCCTCTGTTGGCGGAATTAGCCCCGAGAGTACACCATCGCAGTTTGCTGTGGTCGCTGTGGAGGATCAGACTGAGGTCACGATCCTTCCCAGCGCTCCTACCTATCGGAATGGACTCCAGGAGCAGCGGGTAGTACTCAACCGCGGACAGGTGTACTTGGTGCAGGCACGGATTACTCCAAGCCAGCTTCGGCCGGACTTAACGGGTACAGAGATTCGGGCTACAAAGCCTATCGCTGTGTTTGCCGGACATCAGCGGGCCCTAGTCCCCGTTGGACAGCCAGGACTGACTTCACGTGATATCCTCGTGGAGCAGCTGCCACCGATTAGCACATGGGGATACTCCGTGCTCCTCACCCACTTCCCACCACCGTCGCAAGGAATTGCCCCCCAAGGAACTCACCGCTTTCGTGTTTTAGCTGCGCAAGCGGGGACCCAAGTCTTCGTGAACGGGCAGCGGGTCGCCGTCTTGGATCGCGGGCAAGTATACGAGGGTGAGCTGGCTCAACCATTGGAGGTGCGCGCAACCGGGCCCATCTTGGTTGCTGCCTTCCATAAGACCTCCAATGCTGGGCAGGTCAACAACATCAGCGACCCCTTCATGATGCTCATCCCGCCCGTGCAGCAATTCATGTCGCGGTACCGCTTCATCAATGCCCAGAAGTATAGCTACGATGTCGCGGGCAACTACATGCCTGTCTACCAGGAACAGTACGCTACGGCTGTTCTCCCGCGAGGAGCCGAGCTTTGGTTGGATGGGCAACGCGTCTCTCCAGCCCTTCTGCAGCCCGTAGGAACCTCTGGCTACATGTATGCCTGGCTGCGGACCACGGATGGGGTTCACAACATTGAGGCACGTTTTGCAGATGGGACACCAGCCCCGCTGGGACTTTACGTCTACGGCTATGGACCGGCAGACTCATACGGCTACGTTGGTGGGGCCAGTTTTCGCCCCTTGGATGTGACGCCACCGAGCCTCGTGGCGCAGTATCGGTGTTTCAGCCTCAGCGGGGTAGTTTACGATACAGCTGACGCAGATAGTCGCCTGCAGACAGTGGAGGTCCTCTCGACAGACAACGTGCTCGTGACTGTGGAGCCTTTTCCGAAGCCGGCTGATTCAGTACGCTTCCAGGCCGTGCTGCGGGATGTCTTCTCGGATGGCTTCTTCCAACTCTATGCCCGAGATTCAGCGGGTTACGAGCAGCGATGGGATTTCGCACTGTCAGGCTTCACTCTTCGGGCAGAGCCGGGCACTGTACAGGTAGATGCTTTCGCTGATGGGCAGAGACACTGTGGAGAGTTGATGGTGCACAACGTAGGCCGCTTGCCGAAGTACCTTCGGGAGCTTCGGTTCGTTGGGGCGCTGCCTCCGGGGACCGAGGTCTCTTTGAGCCCTGCTGATTCACTCCTTGGCCCTGGAGAGGCTATGCGAGTGGAGCTCTGCTTCCGAGCAGAGAGGGCAGGTGCCTACGAAGCACGACTACTCCTTGCCGATAGTTGCTTCGTTGACGACAGCGCAGCGATCGTTCGGATCCTAATTGGCACCGACGAGACTCCGCCAGCGGTGTCCCGACGCCGAGATTCGTGCGGCTGGGAAGATCGAGTCATCGTCGCTGACACGGGTGGTTTGGCCTCCGGCATCGTGGAGCTGAATGTTCTCCAGCAGGTGAACTGCACCGTCTCGATCGTAGAACGTGAGCAGTATCGGGTAGGTCTGCAGGTGAGAGTCTTGGACCCCTACGAAGATGCTTGGTATGAGCTCCTGATTCGCGATGCGGCGGGCAACGAGTGCCGTGTTGCTGATACGTTGCCGGGGTTTACGGTGCAAGTCGTTAAGCCGATAGAGCAGGAGTTAGCAGTATCGCCCTGCTCTTACGGCGAGCTCCGGTGTGATACAGTCTGGCTCCGGAACACAGGGCGCTTCACTGTACGCCTGGACTATGCCTTGCTGCAGCGGGGGACAGCGTTTTCGATACCGCCTGGACAGCTACCGCTCGTGCTGGCCCCAGGAGAGTCCTGGGGACTCTTGGTCTGTTTTGCACCGTTGGAGCCTGTGGTAGGCCCCTATGTGGACACGCTGCGATTCGAGGCGCTCTGCCGGTACAGGCAGATTGCGTTGCGGAGTGAATTGCTACCGCAGTCGTATATCGGGCGTGACCAGTGTGGAGTAGTGCTACAGGGCAGGAGCGACACGACCCAACTCTTCGTAGAGCCACCGTCCCCGCAGCCAGCAACTACAGAGGTTCGGTTCCGCTTCAGTACTCGACAGCCAACAGAGATTCAGCTCGTACTGTACGATGCCTATGGGCAAGAACTCCGGGAGCTTTCCTCTGGGATGGTACCGGCAGGGAATCACACCGTGGTGTTCTCTGTCGAGCCCTATCCGGCGGGACTATACTGGCTGCGGCTCCAGAGTCCAACTGCAATTGTGCTGCGCCCGCTGCTCATTGTTCGGTAGCGTCCCAACGGACTTCACAGCCAACAAACCATTGACGCCCTACCAAGTGGGGAAGGAAGCGGGGATTAGAGGTGTTGAGGATGTTGCGAACTCCAGCACTCCAGCTCACCGTAGCAGGGGTCGTTCTCCAGGACTGCGACAACCAGGCACTGATATTCCAGTAACCGGGCACATACTCGTCTGGGCGGTCCAAAACGCGCCGCGGCGGGTTGAGCACGGCGACTCCGTTCCGGTCCAAGGCCTCGTCCCCAAAGCGGCTCCGATGGTGGAAGTGAAGCGTGAGCCACGTCATCGTTGGTGCATACTGGAGCTGTATGCGTCCAGCAAGGGTGTGGCGAGAGCGTCCCCAGAGTCCGCCGTATTGATTTCGGCGTAGTGGAGTGAAGTGTCCTGTGGTAGGGTCTTGTGTACCGGCCCGTCCGGCAGCAATAGCATCCAGCACGTCTACATCGACGGCGTCGAGCCATTGGTAGGCCACATGGGCAGAAAGCCGCCACTCTGAGGTCGGCAAGACAGTCGCGGAGGCTGTAACTTCAAAACCCCGTGTGGCGATCCGAGCAATGTTGCGGTACGAGTAGACGTCGATCCCTCCAGTGCGCCCGACGTAGAAGGGTTCGATGAGATTCCGCACCCAGTTGGCGAAGCCGCGTACTTCTAAAGCTCCTTCGCCCTGGATTGAGAGCAGGAACCAGATGGGAATCATCAGGCTGGCATCGGCTGCAATAGAGCGCTCTGCTTGGAGCTCAAGGCCGAGCAGGCGTGCCCCTAGGAGAGCATACCCGGCCCCTTGCAGTTGGTTAGTGAATTGAACGAAGAGCTGTCGAGGATCAGGGGCCCGGAACCCTGTGCCTACGGAAAAGCGGAGCTGGGGGGCGTTCGATCCCCAGGGTCGCAGTAAGAAGGCTGCCTTCGGATTCCACTGAGTTCCGTATGCAGAGGTCCGGTCCCACCGGAGGCTTAGTGCATAGCCAAGCCACTCATAGGGTTCGCCCTCCCACTGTGTGAAGGCTGCAAGAGTACGCATAATAGGCCTGCCAGGGTAGCGGGTTCCAGAGATCTCCTCCACTAGCCACTCCCCACCGAAGGTGAAGCGGTATCGTACGTTCCACAGCAGGTCGTACTGAACCCAGAGGCGACCCAAGCGCTGTAGCAAGTCGTCTGAACTTCCAGTAAGGGGTTGGGAAACATCCCAGGTGTACTGCTCCTCGTACTGATTACCGAAGAGGCCGAACTGTAGCCGTGCGCGGCGTCGAGTCCAGGAGCCAGTCCCCGCCGCACTCCACTCCCGCTGTCGGAATCGGCCTCGGTTGACGGCCACTCGTCCTGCAAAGCTCTCCGCGAATGCGCCTCGTGTTTGACTCTGGAACCAGCGAGCATCGGACTGGAATTCCCATGCAGAGCTTGGGTGCCAATACGTTGTCCCTTGGAGAGCTACCTCGGTGGCTCCGGCATAGGGAATCCCTACACTATCCGCTGTCAGCTCGAATGGCTGTGCGTGGCGGAAATACCCAAACAGATGGGCTGCGATACGTGAGCTACCATACCCCAGCCCCGCTTGAAGTTCGGATCCGCCACGGGTAGTGTAACGAGCTGCAGCCTGCCCTTCCCAGCCTTGCTGAGGTCTCGGTGTAATCAAGTTGATGACGCCCCCCAGGGCCGTGCTGCCGTAGAGGCTAGACATCGGCCCTTTGACGATCTCGATTCGCTCAACGCTCCCTACGGGGATGCGCCGAAGGTCCACCACACCGGCTACGCGACCGGTAAGTGGCTGCCCATTCAGCAGGATGAGCGTGTAGGCCGGTTCCAGTCCCATGAGCTGAACCCCGCTCCGGATTCGGTACTGTCGAAGCAGCCCAGCCGACTCCTCCAAGAGCTCAGCTATGGAGGACAATCCTGCCAGAGTCTGAGGGAGGGGTTGGAGGACTTCGACTCGAACAGGGGCGCGTTCAGCGATGGTGGGAAGCCGAGATCCAGTCACGACAACCTCCGGGGCTCGGTAGATTCTCGCAGAATCGGCTCCAGGGGGTTCCTGTGATAGAGGTTGCCCGTCGCTTGCTCTTGGCAGGATGCATAGCACTAGCCCGGCGATTCGTGCTACACGGTTCATGGCGTCTGCTAAACTAGCGCCTTGGCATGAGAGGGGGATGGACAAAGGCTAGACAGAGCTGTGGTGGGGCTTGTGTATATTTGCCGCTCGGTCTGAGATGCCCTGGTTTCCGATGAAGCCTGCAGAAGCTTTGAAGGCAAACTCAATAGACGTAGAGGAGCTGAAGCGTCGTTTCGCTGCATTTCTCCAGGAGCAGCGGTATAGGAATACCGAGGAGCGGATGCGGATTCTGGAGCGGATTGCCGAGATGCCGGACCACTTCACCGCTGATGAGCTCTACGTCTACATGCATACGCGGGGCGACAAGGTGTCGCGGGCGACAATTTACTCCACATTGGAGCTGTTAACGCGCTGCGATTTGCTGGTCCGGCATCGCTTTGACCGTAACGGGATGAAGTATGAATTGGCGGCGCGGATGCCGAACCATGACCATCTCTTCTGCCTAGACTGTGGTCGAATGGTGGAGTTCTGCATCCCGCAACTCCAGGAGCTAGTGCGGCGAGTGGCACAGCAGTATGAGTTGAACGCCGTGCGCCACTCGCTGCAGATCTTCGCCCATTGTCCACAACTGGCAGAGTGTCCGTACCGAACGTGATGGACAATCCACCGCTGGTGCATTCGTCCCAAAGCTCGAATTGTCCGACACAGCAAGGGAGAGCAGCCGATGTACGGCAACCTCAGCATCATTGAGCCTTTGAAGACGGAGGAGCGAGAGGATCCGGAGCGCCTGGCAGAGTTTGAGGAGCGGATTGCTCGCGGAGAGAAGATTGAGCCAGGGGACTGGATGCCACGAGAGTACCGTCGGCAAGTCCTTCGGATGGTTGAACAGCATGCCCATTCCGAAATTATCGGGGCCCTACCCGAAGGGACGTGGATCACTCGGGCCCCTGGCTTCAAACGGAAGCTGGCGCTCATGGCAAAGGTACAGGATGAGGTGGGTCACGCACAGCTCCTCTACAGCGCTGCAGAGACGCTCGGGAAGCCACGTGAGCAGATGATCAATGACCTGCTCAGCGGGAAGGCCAAGTATTCCAACGTCTTCAACTATCCAGCTCTGACATGGGCTGACACAGCTATCATTGCTTGGCTCATTGACGCTGCAGCAATCATCAATCAGACGCTGAATAGCAAGGGCTCCTATGGCCCATACGCCCGAGCTCTGGAGCGGATCTGCAAGGAAGAGTCCTTCCATCTGAAGTACGGATACGACAACGTCGTTACGCTCGCCAGCGGTACCAAGCGGCAGCGGCAAATGCTCCAAGAGGCCCTGAACCGGTGGTGGAAGCCGATCATGCACTTCTTCGGTCCGCCTGACTCTATGTCCGTGCACAGCGAAAAGCTACTGCGCTGGAAAGTCAAGATGGCGAGCAACGACGAGATGCGCCAGATGTTCCTAGATGCCTACGTTCCTAAGATCTGGGAGCTGGGATTGACCATCCCTGATCCCAAGCTGCGCAAAAACCCCGAAACAGGCAAATGGGAGTACTCCGATCCCGATTGGGATGAGTTCTGGCGCGTCATCAATGGGAATGGGCCATGCAATCGGGAGCGGTTGGCTGTTCGCCGTATGGCTGATGAGCTTGGAGCGTGGGTACGTCGCGCCCTCTTGAAACCGAATGGGCGGTATGTGGCACCTCTCTTCTGAGTCTGTAGGCCCTTTCTTGGGATGTCTGCCCCGCATACCGTGACGATTCAGTCCCTCGATCCTCGGATCAATCGCCTCCGCATTCCAGCAGAGCTTCCAGAGTTCACTCCGAAACCGGAGCTAGACGAGTGGGAGCCGTACGAGGTCTTCTGGAAAGAAAAGCCAGGGGACCAGCCAGTACACGTTGGCACTGTCCATGCTCCAAACCCAGAGATGGCTTTGGTACTGGCAAAAGAGGGCTACTGTCGCCGAGGCGAGACCTACACTATCTGGGTTGTCCGTACGGCTGATATCTACACCTTTGGTCCCGATGATGCGGACATCTTCGCGACAGTGCCCGAGAAAACCTACCGAGAGCCTGATGCCTACAAGGTTGTCCAGAAAATCCTACGTCTGAAGCGGCAGCAGCAGCGCGAGCGTTCGTCTGAAGAGGAAGGATGACCGTCCTACCCGTAGAACTGCGGCCAGCGCTGAAGGATCTGCTGTACCGAATGGCGGATGATGCGCTTATCCTCGGTCACCGCCATTCGGAATGGACTGGCTTGGGGCCAATTCTGGAGGAAGACATCGCTTTCTCCTCTATCGCCCAGGATAAGATTGGCCATGCGTATGCGCTCTACCAACTACTGCACGAATTAGGTGAGCCCGATCCTGACCGAATTGCTTTCTTCCGGGATGCTCCGGAGTTTCGCTGCTGCCACCTGGTAGAGTACCCAAACGGCGGCTATGATTTCAGCCTTATGCGCCATCTCCTCTTCGATGTTGCTGAGCAATGGCGATATCATCTTCTGGAGGGTTCTCGCTACGAGCCTCTGGCACGTCTTGCCCGGAAGGTACGTGGGGAGATCAAGTACCATGTCCTCCACGCTACCCAGTGGGTCGTCCAGTTGGGAGCTCGGGGGACGGAGGAGAGCCACCATCGGATGCAGCAAGCCCTGGAGCGGGTCTTCCCGCTGGCACTAGGAATCTTTGAGGTAACACCGTACGACGAGCTCCTTGCTGCAGAAGGGATCTTTCTGGGAGAGCGAGTGCTGCAAGAGAGATGGCTAGAGACGATCTCCTCCATCATAGAGCAGGCGACGCTTCAATTACCGGACCTCCAGACAGTTGTGCCTGCGTACGGTGGACGGCGAGGTATCCATACGGAATACCTCCAGCCTCTCCTGGATGAGATGGGGGAGGTAATCCGTAGTGAGCCCGACGCAGAATGGTGACGTATGAGGACATCTGGCAAGCGCTAAGTACGGTTTACGATCCCGAGATCCCCAACCTTGCTATCACGGACATGGGGATGGTGGCGGATGTGCATCTGGACCCTGACTCTGAGAGGGTGGTGGTCAAACTTACCCCTACCTTTGTTGGGTGTCCAGCGATTCCTCTAATTCGCGCCGAAGTAGAGCAACGTCTCCGTCAGTTACCCTTGCGTGACGTCGTTGTGGAGATTACGTATGATCCACCGTGGACGACCAATCGGCTCTCTCCAAAGGCCCGAGAGATTTTGCGCCAGTTCGGCATCGCACCGCCGCCAGTATACGAAGGGCTAGAGTTCCCGTTGGAGCTGCTTCAAGAACCTGTAGAGTGCCCATATTGCGGGAGCGTGGACACGGTCCTACAGACACCTTTCGGTCCAACACTATGTCGTGCGATTCACTACTGCAACACTTGTCATCAGGCTTTTGAACAGTTCAAGCCGGTGTAGCGGCAAGCTTCACACGATTTGCGTGGCTACCGAAGAGAGTAGAGGTAGCAAGCCATAAATGCTGGCCAACTGCACGACAAGGGGGAGTGCGTGTTGCTACCACAAGTGCTTGTCTAGTTGGGTGTTCTAATGCCGTCGCTCAGACTGCTGGTCTTATCGCTAACCGGCTACAGCTAAGCAGTGAGTGGCTGCTTGGTTCTGTACTCCTGCAGGGATACCAAGTCAGCTATTGGTAATCCAAAGGTGCTGGGTCAGTGTCATAGGACCGGGTCTCTGGAGCACCTAAACGAATGACAGCAGCTCTGCGGCCAACGGTGGATGTGGTTAGGATAGGAGTCGCCAACTGAGGCAACAGCCGATTCCCAGTTCGCGCGGCAGACAGTCTCCAACACGCTGGCAGGGGATCCATGATTGGGATTGAATTTGGAGGCAATTCCAGCACGGATCTGCAAGCACAGCTTCGTGTGTAGTTCGAGGCATCGTTATCATCGAGCTTGCTTCTAAGGGGGAACTCTTCTGTGCAACGCCGATCGGTGGCTTTGCTCCTGCAGGAGTAGAATCACCTACTCTGCAGGAATTGTTAGCAGCTTTGAGCTTTCCCCAAACTCAACTTTACCAGGATGCGATTGCGGGAGCTGTCTCAACAAGGTTTGCCATGGCTACGGAGGGATTCGGCGTGGGTTACCAGAGATGGACAGCGAAGCAACGCAAGGCTGCCAATCACCCCGCCTGCCAGAGGGGTTTGTCCTGTGCTACGAGCGTGAATCTACCAACTGCGGGAGTAGTTCTGCTGGAAGTCCGAGGATTGCGAAGCTAGAGGCACGGGTTTTGATGTAGGACTCGAAATTGCCCAGCGTGTGTAGAAGCGAGAGTACACCCCTCCTATGGCATCGATAGTGGCCCTTAGTTAATGAGGAGCAGGATCAGCATGTCCGATCGCTTAGAGTGGATACCTAGAGCGGTTGCACTTGCAGCGATGCTCTGCTGAGCTCGACAGGAAAAGAAAGGCTACTGTGGGCCCGGCAGGACTCGAACCTGCAACCAACGGATTATGAGTCCGCTGCTCTCACCGGTTGAGCTACGGGCCCCCTTGCTTCAGTTGAAAAGGCCCACAAAGATAGCAAACTGGGCCGAAGGACCGGAGGCACGAAAGGTCTTTGGGATACCCTCCACAACAGCAAGCCGGTTTTGTTTCCACTCCCCAACAGAGGAGAGCTGGTATCCAGCCCCAAGACGCACGAGGAGAAATGGTAGTGGAGTGTACTCTATGTAGAGCTGCGGATGGAAGAAGAGGTAGGAAGCACTAACCCGCTGTAGCATCGTTCCTCCTACATCCTTTGGGGTGAGATTCTCCCACTCAGTTCTGGAAGGTGCCTGTACCAGTTCAAGGGATATCATCCCCCAGCCCCCAGCCAAGGTCGGTAGAAGGGTCAACGAGCGTAGTGGGACGAACGCGTATGCGGTAGAGATGCCAGTAGCGCTAAAACGTAACTCTGCCTGCCTCTGGGTGTCTAGGCCGAAGCTTTTCTGAAGCTCTTTGCTTCCACCGACACCGAAGAACCCAAGGCGTAGGTTAGGGACGATTCCGACAGTCACGACTCCCTCGATGCCAGAAAGAAATAGCGGCGAAGAGAAACCTGGCAGACCCCAGGCTGCCACCTTTTGGTTGGGCGCGTCAAGTGGGGGGAAGAGGAACATCCCTACAAAGCCACCTCCTAATCCGAAGTATGGGGTGGAAGGTTCAGTAGTAGGCACAGGGGTCTCCAGCCGATCTAAGTCCAGGTCATCTTGCTGGGCCCATAGGGACAGCAAGCTACAAAGCAGCAGACAAGCTACAATCCAGTGTAGGCGCATTTGATCTTTCTCTGTTGAGGGAACTAGCGAGCTTGTAGCAGTACCAGCACACAAAAATACGGTCCCTCTATCCTTGCTAGCGTGCAGGGGGAGCTTGGGGAAAACGCAGGGTGACGGTCGTCCCATGCTCGGGTACACTATGGAGCTCGATTGTCCCGCCATGGAGCTCCACGAAGCGCTTGACAATTGCCAATCCCAAGCCAACCCCACGCTCACCTCGTGTCCCTTGCCGTTGTGCGGCTGCGTAGGGTACAAAGAGAGAAGGGAGGTGCTCTGGAGGAATGCCAATCCCGGTATCCCTGATCTGTACAACGATGGGGAGGGAGGATCCTTCGTACTCAACCCATGCTTCTATCTCCACAGCACCGTGTTCTGGTGTGAACTTGACAGCGTTGGAGAGAAGATTGGTGAAAACTCGCCGGAGCTTATGAGGGTCTCCTTCCATTGGAATGCCCATCTCCGGGAGCTTGGGTACCAGCCGTATCTGTTTGCTATAAGCCAGGAGGGTGACGCTGTCAAGAGCGTGGATGAGCACTTCGCAGAGGTCCAATGCTGACCGCTGGAGTGTAGAGTGCCCCTCTTCGGAGCGTGCAAACTCTAGGAGTTCGTTGACTAGCTCCAACTGATCGCTGAGGAGTCTCTGAAGCTTGGTGGCATGTTCTATGACAGCTTCCGGCGAGTGTGCTTCTGCCAGGATCAGCCCTGCCAAACTCTGTGCGGTTGCCAAGGGCGCACGCAGGTCATGGGAGATGACGGCTAGCAGCCGATCCTTAGCAGCGTTGAGGTGCTGAAGCTCTTGGACCGGTTCGGTGAGTCGTTGGCGGTGTTCATGGAGCGGGCGGATGTCCTGGTACAGTGCTAAGACACCGAGGTAGCGTCCGGAGAGGCGGATAGGAACAGCCCGTAGCCAGACAGGGATTCGAAGCCTGTTGCGGCACTGGCGAACTGTCTCCGTATTAATAGGTTCGCCGGCGAGAGCGGACTCCGTAAAGTGAAGCCCCTCTGAGCGAAGCTCTTCAGGGACGATGAGAGGACCGATTGGCTGCCCAATAGCTTCGTCGGCGGAGTAGCCGAAGAGCTCTGTGAAGGCGGGATTGACCGCTAGGACGATGTCGTGTTCATCAACGACGGCTGCTGCTAAAGGGAGATGCTCGAAGAGTGTACGGAGGACGAGTGGCTGGCGACGCTGCCAGGAGACAAGCGATGGTGGTGTGCTTCGCGATCTACCTATGAAGGCTGCAGCGAGCCGCCCTATCAGCAGCGGCACTGACATAGGATGGCCTTATGGCTGGGCTATAGTTACGGAATACGCAGACGCTGCCCGACGCGGATGTAGTCGCCTTCCAGATCGTTGTAGTTCCGCAGCTCTTCTACGCTGACCCCAAAGCGCCGCGCGATCGAGAAGAGAGAATCCCCGGCACGGACTGTGTAGATGCGATTCTGCTGGCGGGAGGAGGGTGTCTTTCCGTTGATAGGACGTTGTACGTAAATCCGAAGGGTAGAGCCAGCAAGCAGTATCCCCTTGCGAAAGCAGCTCGGGTTCCACTCCTGAAGTTGGGTGACGGTGACACCGTAGCGCTGGGCGATGTTATGAGCTGTCTCGTTACGCCGGACTCGATGGAGTATGTACGTCAAAGGCGCGTCAGAAGTGCGGTAGATCCGCAAGCGCTGTCCAGCTTTCAGTCGGTCCACGCGGAGCCGATTCCAGGACTTCAGCTCAGCAATGCTAACGCCATACCGTTGAGCAATTCTCGCCAGTGTCTCTCCGCGGCGTACCAAGTGATACATGACTCGCCGTTGCGGAGGGCTTGTAGCAGTAGAAGCGGGAGGGGAAGTAGGGCCAGGGATATCAGCAGTAGGAGGTGGAGGGAGAGCACGGGCTGAATCACTGCCAGTGGCGTTGAGGTTGGTGGCAGTGGTCACAACGGGTATGTGGAGCCGCATACCGGCTCGGAGACGCCGGCCGAGGCGATTGAGGCGCTGGAGTTCTGACATTGGAACTCCGTACCGAGCAGCAATCCCGGCAAGCGTCTCTCCCCGTCGGACGATATGCACGATCCACGGTTGCTTCTCACTAGGAGACAGCGCCGAGAGACACTGCTGGAAAGCCTCTCGGCGACCCAGAGGTATTTTCAGGGGATAGGCGGGGACATCTGGGGGGGTACTGTGGCTGAGAAGCTCTGGATTAAGCTGGCGAAGGCTATCAACGCTGATGTCGAGGCAGCGGGCTACCGCCTGTAGATTCATCGGTTCGGAGAGCTCGTAGACGTCGTAGACGTACTCAGGTTCGTAGGTCAGCTCGTCTGGATTGAAGCCATACAGGCGGGGGTTGAGTGCGATGAGAGTGGTGGCAATGTAGAGTGGGACATAGTTGCGTGTCTCTCTTGGGAGGTACTCTCGGATGTCCCAGAAAGTCAGGCGCTGAGGAGGGGCGGCGGTGCTCTCTTCGGCTAAGGCTCGTCGGGCTTGTGCAAGGGCTCGACGAACGGCTTGGGCACCGCAGTTGTAGGCCGCCAGCGCCAAGTGCCAGTCTCCAAACTCGGTATAGAGATCGCGGAGGTGACGGAGAGCAGCACGAGTTGCTTTTTCTGGATCGCGACGCTCGTCAATCCAAGGAGTAACGCGCAGCCCGTAGAGCCGGCCAGTCGAATAGATGAACTGCCATAGTCCGACGGCGCCTGCCCAGGAGACAGCGAAGGGATTGAGGCCACTCTCAATCATGGACAAGTAGATGATTTCCTCCGGCAGTCCCTCTTCGGCAACCATGCGGCGCATCATCGGGAAGTAGCGTCCACTCCGTTCGAGCCAGCGTTGCATGAAGCGGCGGCCACGGTCCTTGCTGAGGAAATCCAGCGCTCGCTCGACGTATTCGTTACGCGGTAGGGGAATCGTCGTCTTGGGTATGTTGGGCTCCCCAGCAGTGGGATAGGATGGGTATGGCGGCTGAGCCGTAGCGATACGCCGCTCGGCTTCAGCGCGGTCGACGGCATCTAACAGCTGCTCACGAACAAGGAAGAAAGCAGAATTGGGGTCTAACAGCTCAGGATTTCGAATATGGGTTTCGTAATCCTCCAGGACGGACTGCACGAGCTCGGAGAACTCTTGAGAGCGTTGCGCAGCAGGAGAGGAAGCAAGAGTGTGGAGGATTGAGAGCGAGCGCTCGAAGGCGATGGCTGCGCGGGCAGTGTCGCCGCTCTCCAGGCGCTCTAGGGCTTGGAGGTAGTAGGCCCTTGCGTGCTCTACGAAGGTGGAGACGACCGTGTCGGTAGTAGTTGCTCGGGATGCAGAGTCTGGATCATCCAGTTCGGAAAATTCGTCGGAGAATCGAGCGCTCACCAATCTGCTAGGGGGTGTCTGGAGGTAGTAGCGAAAGAGCGATTGCGAGGAGGGAGGCACAGTACTGCAGCTCCATACTAGCAGAGCCGACAACACCCCTCCCTGCCACAGCCGCATTCCACCTCCAGCAGACAAACACTTTTTCGCTCGTGCTAATATAGCAAGCCAGGCACCAAATGGATGGCAGGGTGAGTGGAGTAGAGGGATCGGCTGGGCATTTTGTATTTTTGTAAGCGCTGCGGAAGTGGCGGAATTGGTAGACGCGCACGTTTGAGGGGCGTGTGGGGCAACCCGTGAGGGTTCGAGTCCCTCCTTCCGCACGATGATTGTCGTAGGGTACTGCAGGTAGCAAACTCAGCGGAGTTGAGTACAACGCGCATTCGGACTGCAAGTGACGATACAGCGTCGGTATCGGGTCAACGAGGAGATCACCGCACCGGAAGTTCGGGTGGTAGATGCTGAAGGGAAGACGATTGGGATTATGCGACGGCGGGAGGCACTGGAGTATGCTCAGCGTGTGGGACTGGATCTCGTTGAAGTCGCTCCCCAAGCGCAACCCCCAGTCTGCAAGCTCTTAGACTACGGTAAGTTCGCTTATGAGCTCCAGAAGAAGGAGCGCCACCAGCGCCGCCAGCAGCAGCTCCATCAACTCAAGGAGCTCCGCTTTAAGGCGAATACTGACGTCCACGACTTCAACTTCAAGGTCCGTCATGCCCGAGAGTTCTTGGTAGGAGGGCACAAGGTCAAGGCGACTGTACTCTTCCGTGGTCGGGAAATCCTCTACCCCGAACGAGGAGAGGAACTGTTGAATCGTTTCTGGCAAGCTGTGGAGGACATTGCAAAGCTGGATCAACCGGCAAAGCTGGAAGGCAAGATGATGACGCTTATTGTCTCTCCTGATAAGGTCAAGATTCAGCGGAGGCAAGCTGAAGAGCGTAGCTCTGGTTCAGCACCTCGTCCTCAACCGGCTGTGTGAAGTCCTTTGGTACGAGGTAGGGGCATAGGATGCCGAAGGCCAAGACGAATCGTTCTGCGGCGAAGCGCTTCTCCGTGACGGCGACGGGGAAGCTGAAGCGGAACCGAGCGTATCGGAGCCACCTGCTGGTTGGTAAACCTCGAAAGCGGAAGCGGCGGCTCCGACATCCTGCTCTGGTCAGTAGCGCTGACCGGGGGCGTGTAGAACGGATGCTCTGTCTAAGGTAGGTTCTACGGTGGCTGGCGACCCATGCGTGCTCGTAACCGCAGTGCCTCGCGAGAGCGGCGCAAGAAGATCCTTCGACTAGCGAAGGGGTATTGGGGTGCGCGGAGCAAATTGCTCCGTCAGGCAAAGGACCACGTAGCCAAGGCTCTACAGTATGCATATCGTGACCGGCGACAACGGAAGCGCTACTTTCGGCGGTTGTGGATCATCCGCATCAACGCGGCAGCTCGGCAGGAGGGGACAACCTACTCACGACTCATGGCTGCATTGCACCGTAAGAACGTGCAGCTCAACCGCAAGCTCTTGGCAGAGCTAGCGATGAACCGCCCGGAGGTCTTCCGGCAGATCGTGCAGATGGCGCTCCACGCCTAAGGCACTATCCTCATGCTGGAAGAGCTGCAGGCGCTGCAGGGGGAGTTGCTCAATGAGCTGGAAGCTGTTCAATCCCTTGCTGATCTGGAGGCCTTTCGGCTGCGACATTTAGTCCGCCGAGGCACCCTCGGACGTCTCCGAGAACGTTTCCGCGAACTACCCGCCGACCAGAAGCCTGTCGTCGGTCGGCTCCTCAACGAACTCGAATCCACCATCCGCCGTTGCTTTGAGGAGCGGCGACGCTTGCTTGAAGAACAGGCAGAAGAGCAGCTCAGCATAGACCTCTCTCTGCCCGGCCGGCACAGCTTCCTTGGTGGACGGCATCCAATTCAGCAAGTCCTCGATGAAGTCGTCGCGATCTTCCGCCGCCTGGGATTTGTCGTTGCTACAGGACCCGATATCGAGGACGATGAGCACAACTTCACAGCTCTCAACTTTCCGCCCGAGCACCCAGCACGGGACATGCAGGATACTTTCTTCCTGACGCCAGACCGTCAGATCCTCCTGCGCACGCATACCTCACCGGTACAGCTACGACTTATGCGTGCTTTAGTCCCGCCGATTCGCGCAATCGTGCCAGGGCGGGTCTACCGGAACGAAGAGATCAATCCTCGCTCGCTTGCTGAGTTCCATCAGGTCGAGGGCTTGGTAGTGGACCGCACGACGAGCTTTGCCGAGCTGAAAGGGACTTTGGTGGCCTTCGCACAGCAGATGTATGGCAGCGGAATAGCATACCGCTTCAGGCCCTCCTTCTTCCCTTTTACAGAACCCAGTGCGGAAATGGACATCCAGTGCTTCCTCTGCCGCGGGAGCGGTTGTCGAGTATGCAAAGGGACGGGATGGCTGGAGATCTGCGGCTGTGGCATGGTACATCCCACAGTTCTGCGCAATGGCGGGATAGACCCCGAGACCTACCTGGGATTCGCATTCGGGATGGGGATTGAACGAATTGCGATGCTGCGGTTCGGCTTGGATGACATTCGCTTGCTCTACCAGAACGATCTCCGCGTCCTGAGGCAGTTCCAATGAGCCTGTTGCTGCGTGCGCAGAATCTCGTCAAAAGCTTTTCCCGCCGAGCACTCAATGATACTCCCGTGTTGCGAGGGGTTTCTGTGGAATTGGCTGCTGGAGAATTCGTCGCCCTCGTTGGGCCATCGGGGGCCGGGAAGAGCACGCTGCTTCACCTACTGGGGACATTGGACCGTCCGGATGGCGGCACCATAGAACTCTGGTTGGAAGGGGAGCGGTACTGCTATGAGGAGCTCTCTGAGGAACGGTTAGCGTGGTTGCGGCAGCGCGCTCTTGGCTTCGTGTTCCAGGCATATCATCTTGTCCCAGAGCTAACGGCGCTTGAGAATGTCATGCTCCCAGCGCTCATTGCAGGAATCCCGTGGCGTCAAGCACGGCAGCGCGCGCTGGAGCTTCTCAGAGTCATCGGGATGGGGCAACGTGCGGAACATCTCCCAGCGGAGCTCTCGGGCGGGGAGCAGCAGCGGGTCGCCATTGCGCGGGCACTCATCAACCGACCAGTGCTCGTCTTAGCAGACGAACCAACAGGGAGCTTGGACTCAGCTAATGCTGCTCTAGTGCTCCAGCTTCTTCGAGAGCTCCAACAACAGGTTGGTAGCACCCTTGTACTGGCAACTCACAGTCCCGAGCTGGCGGCTGCGGCCGACCGTAGCCTCTACCTCTTGGATGGACAGCTTGTCACCGCCTCCCCGTTAGTGCCTAAACCCTAAGGCTTCTTGTGGTGTCAAAGGGGATAGGTCGAGCAAGGGGATAGTAGCTGTGGCTCCAAAAGGAAGCTCTTTGGCACTGTTGTCCTCTGTACTCTTTGTCCTAGCCGTAGGTGAGGTGTCAGCTCAGTTGAGCCTCCAAGGTCGGGTCGTTGATGCCGCTCAGCGGAGCCCTATCCCCGGTGCCACTGTGGTAGTGCAGACTCTACCAGATACGACACGGCGCTGGGGAGCAGTGACGAACCCCCAAGGGGAATTCCAGCTCAGCCTTCCTAGCGGAGGCCGATACCGACTTCGGGTGCACTCAGTTGGGTACAAAGCATTGGAACGAGTGCTCGTCGTGTTGGAGTCCCAGGACCTTGGGGTACTCTCCTTGGAGGTTGCGGCCGTACAGGCAGAGGAAGTGACGGTGGAGGCCATGCAGGAACGGGCAAGGGTCAAGGGCGATACTGTAGAGTATGCTGCTTCAGCGTACAAGGTCAATCCTGACGCTACGGCCGAAGATCTAGTCCGGAAGCTGCCTGGGGTGACCTCTCGAGGCGGCCAGTTGCAAGCCTTTGGGGAGACGGTCCAGCGTGTCTTGGTGGATGGTCGGGAGTTCTTCGGACAGGATCCGATGGCCGTCCTCCGCAACCTACCGGCGGAGGTTGTTCAGTCGGTGCAGGTCTTCGACCGAGAGAGTGACCAGGCTCGCTTGACTGGTGTCCGCGACCCGAGTTCCGCAGAACGTACTCTCAACATCATCACGAACCCCTCACTACGCACAGGGCGTTTCGGGCGGGTGTACGGCGGGTACGGGAGCGACTCGCGCTACCAGGCAGGTGCAACGCTGAACTTCTTCCGAGATACGCTCCGGTTCTCCGTGGTAGGGATGACGAACAACATCAATCAGCAGAACTTTGTGCTGGACGATGTGTTGGGCATCATCAACTTCGCCGGTCAACGGTCTTTCTCAGGGGGACCTCCGCCGAGCCTCCTTCGGATGATGTTCGCTGGGGGTCGCTTCCCAGGTCCACCAGGCGGTGGGCAGCGGGGAGGCCCACGTGGACCCTTCGCTCAGTTGGGCACCTTCTTTGTCCCTGAACAGGGCGGCATCAACACAGCTCATTCCGTCGGAGGCATGTACTCCAACCGCTGGGGGAGCTGGTTGGATGTGACCGGCAGCTACCTCTTCAATGCCCTCTTCAATACCTCAGACGCCACGCTCCACCGCTCCTACTTCAGCGTGGATAGTCTCGGGAGCTCCTACGCTGAGCGGAGCTACTCTGAGGGAGAGCTGGGGACGCATCGATTGAACGTGCGGGCAGAGCTCTCACCAGATACGGCAACCACGGTCCTACTCTCACCGCGCCTGACCTTTCAGCCTACGGAGAGCCGTCCGACAATATGGGGAGCATTGCTCGGGGCACATGGGGATACAGTCTCCTGCCTGACGGCTACAAGCTCGACGACGAATCGCGTGCTCCAGGGTTCCACTCAACTGCTCGTTGTACGGCGCTTTGCACCGAATCGCTCCTTCTCCGTTGAGCTGGAAGGTGACTATACCCCTCAACAGCGCCGTACGCAGCAGACAATCTCTCTTTCCCTCCAGCGGGCTTCCTCGGAGGACTCTGTAGTCACTCAGCTCGTAACACGTCGGCAGAGTAGCAGCGCGCTATCAATTACGGCCACGTACACGGAGCCGTTGGATAGCCTTACCGTTCTCCAGTTCCGCTATGCTCCAGCCTGGGATTGGGGGCAGTTGCGCCAAGAAGCATGGGGCACTGATACGGCCGGATTGCTGCAGTCACCGCTACTGACACTCACCTCAGATCTGCTGCGGCAAGTGGTAGAACATCGGGTGGGGATGGCATACATGTACCAAGGCAGTGTCTTCCAATGGACTGCTCGAGTAGAGCACTCATGGCAACGACTGCAGACGGAGGAGCGACCACAGTCACCACGGTCTGAATTGCGGGACTTCCGGTTCTGGCTTCCCTTCTTCATGTTGGAGTATCGCCCTACTCGCTTGCAGAACCTGCGCCTCGTCTACCGCTCGTTCGTTACAACGCCCTCTCCAGCGCAATTAGGCACGGCGGTAGATAACAGCACTCCACCAGCGCTGGCTACAGGCAACCCGTCGCTGCGTCCCAGCTATACTCATACCCTCTTTGCCCGCTACTCTGCCACGGACCCCTTCGGAGGCCGTCTGTTCTTCGGGATTCTCCACCTATCCTACGCCGTGGACTACATCAGTAGCGAGACGACCATAGTGCAGCGGGATACTACTATTGCTGGAGTCCCGCTGCCCCGGGGAGGGCAGTATACGGTACCAGTGAACCTCAGCGGTTACTGGAGCGGACGGACCTTTTGGGTGTTTGGGCTCCCTGCACCGTGGCTACGGAGCACATTGAGCTTGACGGCCTCGGTTGATTTCTCCAGGATACCGAGCAGAGTCAACGGCATGCTAGTCCAGACAGACTGGGTAGCTCCCTCGGCTGGGGTCACCGTAAGCAGCAACTGGAGCGAGCGGGTAGACTTTTCTGTGGCGTATTACCTCACCCTTTCGCGTGTCTTGACCACCGCTCCGAGTGGCAGCAGCCGGTATCTACAGCACGCTTTCTCGGCCGATGTTACGCTCATGCCAGGACCATGGGTCTTGTCCTCTCAGCTCCGTGGTCGTGCTTACAGTGGGCTGGGAGGTGAGCTGGACAAGCCGGTTGTACTATGGAACCTCGGCGTCGGATATCGTTTCCTGGAGAACAATGCCGCTGAGGTGCGGCTGGTAGTTGCTGATGTGCTCAACCAGAATAGGGGGATTAGCCGGACCGTCACAGGGCAGTACGTTGAGGACAGCTCTACCCGTGTCTTAGGGCGATATGCGATGCTGCAGCTCAGCTACCGGCTTCGGAACTTCTCTCTGTGATCTCCGCCGTGGCAGCCGGCAAGGTGTCAGACTGGAGTTTCTGCTGGGCATAACCAGACCTGTCAGTGAATGAGAAGTGGTCCGTGCACAGAAAGCCGTAGAGGGTGCCCATCAGCATTCTTGGAGGAGGCGGCGGAGGACATCGTCAATCCCACGTTCCGTAGCAGGGCGCTCAGTGATCCAGTCAGCTTTGCTACGGAGCTCCGCGACTGCATCTGCCATGGCGACTCGGAGGCCTGCAATGGCAAAGAGGGAAAGGTCATTGCGGTAGTCGCCAACAGCAAGCGTCGCACGGCGGGGGATGCCCAAGAGCTTCTGGAGAGCTTGGGCTGCCGTCCCTTTGTGAGCAGCCCGCATCCGGATCTCAACTACCGTGAGTCCTGGTTGGCTTGCCGATTCCACGGCGGCGATGCTCAGATGGCGGCGTATGCGGCGCGGCAGACTTTCTACGGCTTGGACAAACCCTAAGGCGTGGGCTTGGGGACCGCTCAGGCAGAAGAGCACGGCGGGATGGCGGAAGAAATCGGCTAAGAGCTGCGCCTGGAAACGTGGGAGGAGAGGGTCATCTAGGTACGATGGAATATGGACGTCGGCCATGCGGTAGAGACCTTCGGGGGTGAAGGTTGCATAGTGCACGGCATAGTGGCCGGCAAGCTCTACGAGTGAGCGTAGGATCTCTGCTGGGAAAGGGACAGAGAAACGCAGCTCTCCATCAGGAGCATGCAATAGAGCTCCGTCGAGCGAGATGATCCAGGCAGAGACATGAGCTTGACGAACAAGCGCCGCAAGGCTGGGATACGGTCGTGCACTGGCAAGGGCAAGCTGGACTCCACACCGATGCAAGGACCGTAGGAGCTCAGCCGTCGAGTCTGGGAGGGTTTCCTCGCCGATAACGAGGGTACCGTCAACATCACTAACGAGTAGCCGGATATCTGCTAAGGTGGGCTGCCACAAAGCTCTCCACCAGCGCCAGAGCATCATCTGTGCCCTTGCAGTTCTTGACGCGGTTTGCCGGTGAAGTGTGGCGCACGCTTCTCTAAGAAAGCGCGGAGGCCTTCGGCATAGTCTGGAGTCTCCCCAGCCTTTTGCTGGTATTCCGCCTCCAACTCCAGGATATCCTCTAGCGACGCGACAAGGGAACGGTTGAGGAGCTCCTTGACGTAGCCATACGCCTGGGTTGGACCTTGGGCATACGTCTGAGCAAGTCGCTGGACGGCCATTGGGAAGGCCTCCGCAGAGACAACCACGTTGACGAGTCCCCACTGGAGTGCTTGTTCCGCGGAGATAGGCTTGTTGAGCGTTGCAAACTCGAACGCACGAGCATACCCTAGTAGGCGGGTGAAGAAGAAGCTACAGCCAGAATCTGGTACTAGTGCAATGCCGATGAAAGCCTCCACGAAGCGAGCAGCGCTACTCATGATTCGGAAGTCTGTTGCCAACGCCAGTCCCAGGCCAGCACCCGCAGCGACGCCGTTGATTGCGCCAATGATGGGCTTCGGAATGCTGCGCAGCATCCGGATGAGAGGGTTATAGCGCTGGCGGAGGACCTGCCCGAAGAAGTCTGTTGGTGGCGGTGGTACCTCTTTCAAATCCTGCCCGGCACAGAAGGCTTTGCCGGCGCCGGTAAGCACGATGCAGCGGACCTCGGAGTCTTCCCGTGCTTGCTGGAGTGCTTGCAGGAGTTCCTCCCCCATTTGGGCGTTGATAGCGTTGTGGGCTTCGGGACGGTTCAGGGTGATGGTGGCAACGCCGTCGGAAGTGGTGTAGAGGATTGTCTGGAACGCCATCGGAGATTGCAGCTCGTGCGACATTCAGCGACCCTTCCAATTTGGCGAGCGCTTCTCCCGGAAGGCTTGCATACCCTCCTTCTGGTCAGCGGTAGAGAAGAGGAGGTAGAAGTTCTTGCGCTCAAACTCTATTCCAACCTCTAGCGGGGTGCTGAGGGCTTTCAGCACGGCTTCCTTGGCCAAGCGCACAGCGATTGGTGGCTTCGAGGCAATAAGTGACGCCAGAGCCAATGCCTCTTCCAAGTAGGCTTCCACTGGAACAACACGGTTTACCAATCCCAGACGATAGGCCTCGTGAGCCGAGAGGAAGCGGCCAGTGAGGACCAACTCCATCGCCATTGCCTTACCTATAGTGCGTGTCAAGCGCTGGGTCCCTCCGGCTCCAGGTATGACGCCGATGTTGATTTCGGGCTGTCCGAATTGGGCCGTTTCGCTGGCAATGATCATGTCGCAGAGCATAGCCAGCTCACAGCCTCCGCCGAGAGCGTATCCGCTAACAGCGGCGATGAGTGGCTTCTTCAGTGCACTGATGCGCTCCCACTTGCGGAACTGGTCTCGGAGCAGCATCTCGATGCTGTCGGCATCGGCCATCTCGTCAATATCGGCACCAGCGGCAAACGCCCGCTCGTTGCCGTGGAGCACCATACAGCGGATCTCGGGGTCCGCGTCGTAGGCTTCTAATGCCGCAAGTAGCTCCTCCATGAGCGGGAGGCTCAGAGCATTGAGCTTCTCAGGGCGATTGAGCTGCACCACCCCTACCCTTGGATCGTTGTCGTAGCGGTACGTGCGGATGTACTGATAGTTGCTCATCGGTGGCCGTAAGGCTCAGTGGGACGCGCAAAATTACCGCCCGCAGCCGTACGCTACCGGCCGTTGTAGTACGTCCACGGGCAGGCAGGAATTCTCAGTCTGGAAGGAAGAGCGATGCAGCGCGTCCTGATCCTTGCTGGACTCGTCTTGGGGGAATCGCTGTGGGCACAGCAGAAGTTGCTCATCCCCATGGACCTCAGCCAGACCGATCATCTTCGGGCCTACGGGATAGCATACTGGAACCTACAGCAGGGGCGCTGGGTGGATTGGCTCCTCAACTACCGCGGCGGCTCGTTCCTGATGGAGTATCTGCCCGACATCGCTGCTGAGTGCCGTGCACGCGGTGTTTCCTTTGAGGTCCTTTCTGCTACAGAGGCAGCCCATGTGTACGCGGAGGTCCAGGATCCAGAAGCCAACATGGATGTCGTCCGGCTGGAACGGGCCCCGCGACTCGCTGTCTACGTGATGCCTACAGCTAAGCCATGGGACGATGCCGTCCAGCTTGTGCTGGAGTATGCTCAAATCCCGTACGACAAGGTCTGGGACGAAGAGGTATTGGCAGGAAAGCTGCGGGACTACGACTGGCTCCATCTCCACCACGAAGACTTCACGGGCCAGTACGGCAAGTTCTGGGCTGCCTTTGCCCATACGACGTGGTACCAGCAGCAGGTGGCCCTCCAGGAGGCTACTGCCCGGAAGTTGGGCTTCCGGAAGGTCTCCGAGCTGAAGAAGGCGGTGGTGGAGAAGATCCGGGAGTTTGTTCTCGACGGTGGCTTCATGTTCGCTATGTGCAGCGCTACGGACACGTATGACATTGCCTTAGCAGCCCGCGATGTGGACATCTGCGCGGAGATGTTCGACGGGGATCCCGCTGATCCGGACGCAAACCGAAAGCTGGACTTCTCCCGCACCTTCGCCTTCCAGAATTTCACGCTCGAGATGAACCCCTACGTGTACGAGTTCTCCAACATCGATGTTGGCCCGACGGGGTTAGCGGACCCGTCGTCTGACTACTTCACCCTGTTTGACTTTTCTGCCAAGCTCGATCCTGTACCGACGATGCTGACGCAATGCCACGTGAACGTCATCCAAGGCTTCTTAGGGCAGACGACGGCGTTTCGGGAGGAGCTGTTGAAGCCGTCCGTGGTCGTCTTGGCAAAGCGCGAAGGCACGAACGAAGTCAAGTACATCTACGGCACTGTTGGCCGCGGCATGTTCGCGTGGTACGGGGGACACGACCCAGAGGACTATCAGCACGCTGTTGGAGACCCTCCGACGGACCTGTCGCTCTACCCGAACTCGCCGGGATACCGGCTGATCTTGAACAACGTTCTCTTCCCAGCAGCGCGGAAGAAGCGGCTGAAGACTTAGAAGCTGTCGGGGCGGGTAACTGTACGGACGCCACGGATGCGCCGCAGCTTCTCTATGAGCCGCTCTAGGTGCTCTGTGTTGCGGACGTAGAGGGTGAAGATCCCCTCGAAGATGCCGCCGTAAGAGTCGATGTTCACCGAGCGTATGTTCGTGCGGTCGCAAGCGACAATTGCTTTTGTGATGTCGTGGAGCATTCCAGGGCGGTCATCGCCGGTAATCCGGAGGGCTGTTAGGAACTCCTCATCTCCCACGTTCCCCCAACGGACTTGGACCAGGCGAGGATGGTTAGACGCAAGGAACTCCTGTACGTTTCGGCATGAGCGCCGGTGCACTCGGATTCCACTCCCGAGTGTGATGACCCCGACGATGTCGTCACCGGGGATGGGGTTGCAGCAGCGAGCATAGGAGTAGAGGAGCGGTGTATTCCCCGTCGGGGTGCCAAGAAGCTCAATGCCGGTGCTGGAGTGCTGAGCGAGCTCTGTGGCTTGCTCAGCCGGAGAAGGCTTCGCAGATTCTTCAGCCATAGAGCCGTCGCGGTGGCGCTGCTGCAGGAGAGTGACGACTAGCTCGGGGGCTACAGCTCCGGTTCCGATGGCATAGTAGAGGGCAGCCCGGTTTTCGTACTTGAGTAGGTGAGCAACCCGCTCCAGGTCTTCCTCGCGGACAGTTATCCGAGCCTTCCGCAGCCGCTTTTCCAGAGCTTGTTGGCCCTCTTGCTGCTTGAGGCGTTTCTGTTCGTTGAGGTATCGGCGGATGTACGACTTTGCTTTGTGCGTGACGACGATCTGCTCCCAGTCACGGCTGGGAGCCTGGTGTTTGGAGGTGAGGATTTCCACTTGGTCCCCTGTCTGGAGTCGGTAATCCAAGGGGACAATGCGTCCGTTGACTTTGGCACCAATGCAGTGATGGCCGATTTCGGTGTGGATAGCGAAAGCGAAGTCTAATGGAGTAGCCCCCTTCGGCAAGCGCTTCAGCTCGCCCTTGGGGGTGAAAACGTAGATTTCGTCCTGGTAGAGGTTGAGACGAAAGCTTTCCAGCAGCTCTGCAGCTGCCTCTTCACGGGAACGTTTCTCGAAGAGCTCCCGAACCCACTGGATCCATTCTTCCAGCTCTGGATCATCCTTCCAGGCAGGGAGCGCGCCCTGTTCTGCCTTATAGCGGAAGTGGGCGGCGACGCCGCGCTCGGCTACTTCGTGCATGGCGCGCGTGCGAATCTGGATTTCCACCGGTCTGCCTTCAGGGCCGATGATTGTGGTATGGAGCGAACGGTAGCCATTCTTCTTCGGGACTGCGATGAAGTCTTTGAAACGTTCTGGGATTGGAGTGAAAAGCTGCGTGATGAGCCCGTAGGCGAAGTAACACTCGCTGCTGTCGTCTGTGTCCAGGATGATACGAATGGCGAAGAGGTCGTAGATCTCCTCTAGTGGCTTGCCGCGGGTGACCATCTTGTAGTGGATGGAGTAGAGGTTCTTAGGGCGCCCAGTGATCTCAAACTGTAGCCCGTGGGCATGCAAGTGCTCTTCAATCGGGGCAATGACTCGGCGGATGTAAGCCTCCCGCTCAGCGCGTGTCTCCTGCAAAGCTTTGGCGATTGCAGCATAGCTTTCAGGGTTGAGGACTTTGAAGGCGAGGTCTTCCAATTCCCACTTCAGGTTGGCCAATCCTAACCGGTGGGCGAAGGGCACGTAGATATCGAGAGTTTCACGTGCGATCCGAGCCTGCCGCTCCGGAGGGAGCGCACCAATCGTACGCATGTTGTGGAGGCGGTCAGCCAGCTTCACCAGAATTGCTCGAACATCCCGAATGAGGGAGAGCAAAAGCTTCCGATAGGTTTCCGCCTCAGTGATGGTACGGCTCTCAACCAAATCAGCGATTTTCGTCACACTCTCGACAATGTCGGCAATAGTACTACCGAACTCTGCCTGTAGGTCTTGGTAGGTGAACTCGGAGTCTTCTAGGACGTCATGGAGGAGGGCAGCAGCGACGGAGATGTCGTCGAGGGCGATCTCGCGGGCAACGATGCGAGCAACCTCAACGGGGTGGGTGTAGTATGGTTCGCCGGAAGCACGGAGGCTCTCTCTATGAGCTTCGACACAGAAGTAAAACGCTTTGCGGACGAGTTGTTCGTTACACTGTGCTAGCGATGCCCGACAGTCAGCCAATAGAGTCTCCAAGAGGTGATCGGGCGATGCGCAGACTCCAGAGACTGCCGAGGAGATAGTCGTCGTTGGCATGCGTTCAGCTTCTCCGAGAAGCTGCCGATACTGACTGCCGAGGGAGTTCCTTTGGGCTAGAAGGGCACTCTTGCCAACGTCTGAGATACGAGGCTGGTACTTTTGCCATGGGGTGCCGCGCCGGTTCTATGAGGAGCTGGCTGCTGAAGGGTTGCTGTATGCCTTCTTGCAAGAACACTGTTCGCAGCTCATGCGGGAAGACGAACAATTCCGATATGACATGTACGACATCTTGCTACGGTGTTCACCGGAGCCGATCCCTGAGCTGGAACGCGATCTCTTGGCAGAGCTGAGTGCCGCCCTGAGCTACTTCCTGGAGTACACACGCTCATGGTGGGGAGCAAGGCATTGAGGAGCGAGATTGAGGCCCTCTTTGAGACTGTCCGGCAGCAAGCGCATGCCTACGCGGAAGCCTTTACAGAAGTGGAAAGACTACTCCGCCAGCTGCGACAGCAACAGGAGCAGATGGAGCAGGAGCTGGAGCGCCTCCAACAACGCTCCGAAGCAGCCTTGCGACTGCTGCACCAGGAGGTGGAAAAGACCCTTACCTTACTCGTTCAGCGGACTGTGGGGGCACGTGATCTCGTCGCCCGTATGGAGCAGCTTGAGACAGAGGTTCAGCGAGTTAGCAGGTTCCCAGAGCGCTTTGCGGAACAAGCAGCTGAAGTACTGGCGCAGGCCGAGGCGCTGGTGCGGACCACCGAACAGAAGATTGCTATCACTCTTCGCAGTCTACAGGAAGAGCTGCGGGAGTGGCAGCAGCGCATAGAAGTAATCCGTCTGCTGGCACAACGCGATAATGCGGAGCTTCGCCAGCAGCTGGAACAGCTTCGAGAAGCCTCAGATCTACAGCGGCTCCGTCAGCAGTTACTGCAGAGCATAGAAGGACGCTTTCAGCAGCTGGAGGCGCAGCTCTCAGAACTTGCTTCGGCCCTTCTCCATCTCCATGTTCCCGAGGTGGCTTCACCGTTAGCTCTTCAGCCCTCGGAGAGCTCCTTGCAGCGGATGGTGGAAATCGAACAGGCACTCCAAGAGTTGCAGCGTCGCCTGCAAAGGGTCCAGCGTCTCGCCGTCCTTTTCCCGCTTTTCTGTGTCGTACTTGTTGCTGCGGCTGTCGCGCTACTCATTGCGGTGCTTCAGGGTTAATACGAGCCCGATGAGGCTTTCGTCTAAAAGCGTGGGAGTTTGAGTGTCCGTTCAACAAACGCTTTGCTGGAGGCGAGAGATGGATCGGCGGATGCTCTTAGCGGCCGTCGGCTTAATTTCTGTCGGCATGGTGATGGGGATTGTGTTGGTGTCCCATTTGGGTTCTGGGAGCGCTATTGGGACGTTGCTAGCACAGACTCGCCCGAATTCGTCCACCCTTGGGGCTAAGCAGCCTCCAATCCAGCTCAGCGAGGCCGTTCGACAACTCAACCAAGTCTTCGTCGATGTTGCTAATGCGGTTACCCCTTCGGTGGTGGGTATAAGGATTCTTCGAGAGCGGGGGCAGCGGCGGGATATCTTTGAGTTCTTTGGTCCCTTCCGACGCTTCTTCGAGGAACATCCTGACATGTCTCCGCCACCACAGCGCTCCCAGGGTTCTGGAGTTATCGTGACGGAGGACGGCTACATCGTCACCAACAACCATGTGGTGGAGAATGCCAAGGAGGAGGACATTCGCGTTGTCACGCATGATGGTAAGGAATTTCGGGCGAAGATTGTCGGGCGTGATCCGCTGACAGACCTAGCCCTGCTCAAGGTTGAGGCACGGGGTCTTAAGCCAGCGCATTTCGGCAAGATCGAGGATGTCCGTGTAGGCGAGTGGGTGATTGCGGTAGGTAACCCGTTCGGGCTGCGCTCCACCGTTACAGCGGGCATCATCAGTGCTGTGGGACGCGGAGGATTGGGCGTGCTTGGGGGAGACCCATACGCTGTGGAGAACTTCATTCAGACCGATGCAGCCATCAACCCTGGGAATAGCGGCGGAGGACTCTTCACGCTGCAAGGGAGCTTGATCGGAATCAACACAGCGATCGCAACCACAACTGGGTTCTACCAAGGGTATGGCTTCGCGGTGCCGATTGACATCGTGCGCGCGGTCATAGAGGATCTGATGGAAGACGGCAAGATTGACCGTGGCTACATCGGAGTACAGATCCAGCCTGTAGATGACGTCACTGCCAAAGCCATAGGGCTAGACAAGCCTCAGGGGGCAATTGTCTCGAGCGTCGTCAAGGGCGGGGCGGCTGAGCGCGCAGGGATTCGCGAAGGGGATGTCATCCTGGAATTCGATGGCACCCCGGTCAAGAGCCCAAACCATCTGCAGGGGCTAGTGGCTACTCGGCGAGCTGGACAGACGGTTCGCCTCACGATCTGGCGTGATGGTAAAAAAATAGAAAAGTCCGTTACCTTGCGCCGCCGCGACGAGAGTGGCACAGCTGCCCGTACCTCTGATACGGAGGAACCAGGCTCTTCTGAAGGAACAGCGGAGCGTTTGGTTGACTTGGACAAGCTAGGTCTCAGCGTGGGACCGCTGTCTGAGCGGCAGCGCAACCAGCTTGAGGTCGAAGACGGAGTAGAGGTCGTCCAGGTCACCCCGTACAGCCACGCTTGGGAGCGTGGCTTGCGCCGTGGGGATGTCATCACCCATGTGGGGAATACACCGGTCCGTTCAGTGACGGAGTTCCGGCGGCTACTGGGTCAGCGGAAGCCAGGAGAGGCCGTGCTACTCCGTGTGATCAGCGCAGGTCCCAACGGAGAAGTCCTCCGACGCTTAGTCTCCGTGGAGATTCCTTCCTAACGGAGAAAGGTATCTCCGAGTGGCTGGGGACCAAGAGGGTTAACCTCTTCCCAAGTAGAAGGGCGGGGACATCTCGTTGCAGTACCCGGCCAGCTTCAGCTGCCGCAGTGTGTCACGGCGTGTTCCCACGAGAACGCTAATTGGCCACATGCGGCGTTGATGTCTACGCCGCTCGAGGAGCGAAGCGTCGCGATGACTCCTTGGGACCGTAGACGCTGTTGGAAGGCCGCGATGCGCTCGGGCGGGCTAGGGCGTAAGGTTGCTGCGATTCCCGTGGGGTGGGTGAAGCCAATCGGGTGGAACGGGATAAGGTTTACTTTCGCTGGTGGCGTAGCCCGAACGAATCGAGCGAGCTCGTCTGCGTCTTCTAAGGAGTCGTTGAGACCGTCGAAGAGGATGTACTCGTACGTTACGGGTCGCTGTGTACGCTCGGCATAGTAGCAGACAGCCCGTTGGAGATCCCGGAGGGAGTAGCGTCGAGCAATCGGCATGAGGCGTTCCCGGAGCTCCTGTTTGGTGGTGTGGAGCGAGATAGCAAGCTTGCAGCGGATTCCGGAATCTGCAAGGCGGTAGATTTCTGGGACAATTCCCGCCGTTGAGAGCGTTATGTGTCGGGCTGACAGGAGCCGTACCGCTGGATCGGTCCAGATGCGGATGGCATCCAGCACGGCATCAGTGTTCAGGAGGGGTTCTCCCATGCCCATGAAGACGATGTTCGTGATGCGCTCTCCGGCCAGACGCTGAGCTTGGAGGAGTTGGTCAACGATCTCTGCAGCGTTGAGATTCCGACGCAGACGGAGGGTTGCCGTTGCGCAAAACACGCATCCTAGAGGACATCCGACCTGTGTAGAGACACAGAGAGTCAGGCGCCGACGAGAACCTGTGGCTGATGGATTGCTGGAGGGGATTAGGACCGCTTCAACGGCTGCCCCGTCGGGTAGGCGGAACAAGAGCTTGGAAGTTCCATCCATTGCCGAGCGCTGCCATCGCTCGAGACTGAGTGTGTGTAATGTGCATCGTTCAGCCAGTCGGTGACGCAATGCCTTCGGGAGGTTTGTCATATCCTCGAACGACTCCACGCCCTTGCCGTATATCCACTCCAGGAGCTGGGTTGCTCGATACCGTGCTTCCCCCCACTCCTGGAAAAGCCGTTCTATGGCAGCGCGGAGATAGCCCTTTAGATGGAGCTTTCCGTTGACTTCCAGCGGTAGTGTGCGCATAACGCGAGAGGCTACTCGGGCGAGACGCCTTCCTCTTGTACCTCTTCGCTTGCAACGCTTGCTTGCTGTGAGGCGTCCACGAAGTACAAGCGGTTGAGCTTGCGGTCGAAGCGGACACGTACCCGAGCACCGTCTTTGATGTTCCCCTTGAGGATCTCTTCCGCTAACGGGTCTTCCAGGTACCGCTGGAGGGCTCGGCGGAGCGGTCGGGCGCCGAACTTTTCGTCGAAGCCTTTGTCTACAAGGAACTCGCGGGCAGGCTTCGTAAGCTCTAGGGTGATGTGCTGAACCTCCAGACGCTTGAGTAGCCGCTGGAGCTGGATGTCGATGATGCGAGAGATGTGCTCGCGTCTGAGTGGACGGAAGACGATGAACTCGTCGACTCGGTTGAGGAACTCAGGGTTGAAGAGGCGGCGGACGGCCTCTTCAATCGTGCTGCGGAGGGTTTCATAGTCGTCACTCTCTGCATGGGCTGTGAAGCCGATCTTGCCGCCAGGCTTGATATCTCGAGTCCCGACGTTACTGGTCATGATGATGATGGTGTTCTTGAAGTCTACCCGGCGCCCTAGGCCGTCGGTAAGGATACCGTCATCGAGGACTTGGAGTAGGATGTTGAACACATCAGGATGGGCCTTCTCAATCTCGTCCAGCAGAATGATGCTGTACGGTTTCCGCCGGACCTTTTCGGTAAGCTGGCCTCCCTCTTCGTAGCCAACGTAGCCAGGTGGGGCGCCGATGAGGCGAGAGACGGAGTGCTTCTCCATATACTCGCTCATGTCAATCCGAATGAGGGCCTCCTCTGTGTCGAAGAGGCACCGAGCGAGTGCTTTGGCTAGCTCTGTCTTCCCAACGCCCGTCGGACCTAAAAACATGAAGGAGCCGATGGGACGATTGGGGTCTTTCAGACCAGCACGCGCTCGCCGAATGGCTCGCACCAGGTGCTCTATGGCCTCATCTTGGCCAACGACGTGCTTCTTGAGCTCCTCCTCCAAGTTGAGGAGCTTCTGCTGTTCGCTCTCAGCAACCTTATTGACTGGGATGCCAGTCATCATGGCAACGACTTCAGCGACGTCCTCCTCCGTGACGGGGTAGACCATTTCTACAGAGCGTAGCTCCCATTCTTCCTTGAGTGTCTCCAGTTCTGCCTGAAGCTTCTTTTCCAGGTCTCGGAGACGGGCAGCCTCTTCGAAGTTCTGCATCCGCACAACCTGGTTCTTCTGTTGACGGATGCGCTCGATCCGTTCTTCCAGCTCGCAGATCTCTTTCGGGACTGTCAGATGTGCAAGATGGACCCGTGCGCCAGCCTCGTCCATGACGTCTATAGCCTTGTCTGGGAAGTGGCGGTCGGTGATGTAGCGTTCAGCTAGGCGGACACAGGCCCGAATGGCTTCTTCTGAGTAGACAACACCGTGATGCGCCTCGTAGCGGTCCTTGATGCTCATCAGAATGTGGAAGGTCTCTTCCGGACTCGGTGGGTCAATCAAGATCTTTTGGAATCGGCGCTCTAACGCTCCGTCTTTCTCGATGTACTGCCGGTACTCGTCCAGAGTAGTGGCGCCGATGCACTGGATTTCCCCGCGGGCCAACGCTGGCTTGAACATGTTGGAAGCGTCGAGCGACCCGGAAGCACCGCCAGCGCCGACGAGGGTGTGGAGCTCGTCGATGAAGAGGATGACATCGCGGGCCTTCTCCAGCTCGTTGAGGATAGCTTTGACGCGTTCCTCAAACTGTCCGCGGTACTTTGTCCCAGCCACAAGTGCTGCCAAGTCTAGGGTAACGATCCGCTTGTCCAGCAGCACTCGTGGAACTTTTCGTTCAACGATCCGGAGCGCCAAGCCCTCTACGATGGCTGTCTTCCCTACGCCAGGTTCGCCGATGAGGACCGGATTGTTCTTCTTGCGGCGTGATAGGACTTGAGCAACGCGTTCGATTTCCTTCTCCCGCCCAATAACAGGATCCAGCTTCCCTTCCTGGGCGAGCTTCGTGAGGTCACGTCCGAAATTGTCCAGCACGGGGGTTTTGACGCGTTCGGCGGTACGGACACGCCCAGCACGTTCTGCTCGTGGTGCGCTCGGGCGGCCGCTGAGGATGTTCTGGAGCTCCTGTCGGGCTGCTTCGTAGGTAACGTTGAAGTGGACCAAGACCTGGGCGGCAATTGTATCTGGTTCGCGGAGCAATGCCAGGAGGAGATGCTCGGTACCGACGAGGTCGGATTTCAACGATCGGGCTTCTAAGTAGCTCAGTTTCAGAGCCCTCTCCGCCTGCTTCGTCAATGGGATGTTCCCGATGGTCAGTGTTCCCCCATAGGTGCGGACGTTTTCCTCTATCGCACGCTGCAACCGGACGAGATCAACTCCGAGATTCCGCAGAATGCGAATAGCCATTCCGCTACCCTCTCGGAGGATGGCCAGCAGAAGGTGTTCGGTACCAATGTAGTCATGGCCCAGCCGCAATGCCTCTTCGCGGCTCAGCTGAATAACCTCCTGCATACGCTGCGAGAAGTTCGCTTCCATTGCAGCCGATTGCTACGCAGTTGCTGAGATATTCGCTCTCTTGGGACGCAGCAGCGTTTGGCTTTATTGCAGTTGCCGCTCTGCTGCAGCGTTCCGTGTGGGTCCGGTAGTTTTGTACTTGCCTGCGCTACGGTTTGTTTCGGCTGTTCTGCGGGAAGGTGAAGGCCATGGATAGCCTAAGCAGTGAACGGGCCCACGAACTACTTGAACTCTGCCGTGGACAACGGGTTGCGGTGATTGGGGATGTCATGGTAGACCGGTACTTCTGGGGGAGCGTCTCGCGGATTTCTCCTGAAGCTCCCGTGCCTGTGGTGGACTTCGAGGCAGAGGAAGTCCGCTTGGGTGGGGCTGCCAACGTTGCCCACAACCTCTGTACTTTGGGCGTCGAGCCAGTGCTAATCGGAGTGATTGGGCAGGATGCAGCTGGAGAGGTGTTGCTGAACTTGGTTCGGGGATTAGGGTTGGAGACCCACGGGCTGTTCCGTGTATCTGGTCGCTTAACGACGGAGAAGATTCGCATCCTAGGGAATCGGCAGCATCTGGTGCGCTTAGATCGAGAGACGCGAGCCCCAGTCAACAGCTCTATCGTTGACCATGTACTCCAACTCCTGGAGGCAGAGACGAGGCTACAGGCGGTGGTCTTCCAGGACTACAACAAGGGGATGCTGACACCGAACCTGATCCGAGCTGTCATTGAGCTGATGCGCCGGCGGGGCATCCCAGTGTTGGTGGACCCGAAGCAGGAGAACTTCTTCGCTTACACTGGTGCTACCTTCTTTAAGCCGAATCGGCGCGAGGCTGCCCAAGCACTCCAGCGGACGCTCTCGACATTAGAAGATGTTCGGTGGGCAGCAGTCGAGCTGCAGCGGCGGCTTGAATGCAAAGCGGTGCTCATCACTCTTGGAGAAGAGGGGATGTTCCTGTGCGAAGCCGATGGGAGTGAGAGTTTCATTTCTGCCCGGGCCCGACATGTTGCAGACGTTTCCGGAGCTGGGGATACGGTGATTGCGACGGTTGCAGCCGCGCTGGTTGCAGGGGCTACGTTCCGGGAAGCAGCAGCATTAGCCAACTTCGCCGCTGGGGTCGTCTGCGGTGAGCCTGGCGTCGTTCCAATCCAGCCGAGGGCTTTGCTGGAGGCTGTCATTCAGGCGGGGCTTTGAAGATGGTAGTCGAGCGAGCTCTCTTGGGTGCCCTCTGCCAGCATCTACGAGCGTCCGCGAAGCGGCTGGTCTTCACGAATGGCTGTTTCGACGTACTACACTTGGGGCATGTGCGGTACTTGGAGCAAGCGCGGCGCCTCGGAGATGTTCTCATTGTGGGCGTGAACTCCGATGCTTCTGTGCGTCGCCTCAAGGGAGAGAAACGCCCTCTCCGGTCTGAGCAGGAACGGGCAGCGCTCGTTGCGGCGCTGAAGCCGGTGGATTTTGTTACCATCTTCGACGAGGATACGCCGACAGCACTGATTGCGGAGCTCCGGCCCGACGTACTAGTCAAGGGTGGGGACTACCAGTACGAGCAAATTGCAGGTGCAGAGCTTGTCCGCTCGTGGGGAGGTGAGGTGGTCATTCTACCGTATGTGGAGGGGTACTCGACAACGCGGTTCGTCGAAGAGCTCATTCGGAGGTACTGCACGCCTTAGCGACGGCGTACCGGGAGGAACCACTGTTCACCTAGGCTGAGCGTGAAGGAGAAGCGTCCGAACCACTCCTGTACAAGCCGCGGGATATTCCGTCCACGTGTGCCGACCTGACATGCCATGTCGAGCATCGCTGCGTTACCCAAAGGTAAACTCAAGCCACCAGAGAGTGCATACTCCGAGATCGAGTGGCCGTGCACGCGGTAGTAGAGCCGACTCCAGCGTACTCCCACGGCCACTCCGATGCGGTCCCAGTAACTCCGACCCTCCCGCGGCGAGGCTGTCCGTAGGAGGCTCGCGGAGAGGCTATACAGCGGCTGGAAGTTTGCGATCGGCGAGGAGCGATAGTCCAATCGCCGAAGGTCAGCATAGAGGGCCTCCGCGCCTACTACCAAGCGTCCGTGGTGGTACGAGATTCCACCAGCAATACTGGCCGGGAGGCTCCAACGGAACTCTCGGGTGAAGGTAGTATCGGCAAAGGTGTGGGGATAAGCGTATCGCCACACTTGCTGTGTAGAGAGTACGGTCGGTATGGTGATTGCCACAGCCCAGAGCCAATGGGGATGGGGACGGTGCCAGATACCAGCGCTCATCCCAACCCCGGATAGCCAGTCAGTAACTGCTTGCGTGTCGGGTGCAGACCATTGGTCAAGGAACTGAGTGACTCGCTCGGCCTGGAAGAGGCCGAAGTAGTATCGTACGCTTAGCCCAACGCCAACCGTAGGGATTGGCTTCATGGCTATCCCCACGTAGGCAACGGTGATGCCACCGCTAGCGAGGACGCGGTAGCTCCCAACGAGGGTGTCGTCGAGTACCACAGCTCTCAGTGGGACAGCGGCCGTGGCGTTGACTGACGTCAACGGGTAGAAACCTGTTCCTACGCTCCAGCCCTTGCTGGTGTCTACAGCAAATATCAGGAGGAGCCCCTCTACTTTGCCATTGTTCTGGGCAGCAGTCCCTGCTTGGCTGCTGATCCGCTGCTGATGGAAGCGATAGCCGCCCTGAAGACGGGTCGAAGTGACAAAGGTCCAGAGGGCAGGGTTAACTGTGCTGATGCCATACTCCGAAGGGAGTGCTACAGCGCTGGAGTTGGCTCCGTCGTAGAGAGCGCCGACGCTCGGCCTGAGGTCGCCGATGCCGAACATCGAATAGTTTGAGCCTCCCTGAGCCCACGCCAGAATTGGCGCCAGAATGGAAGCTACGAGGCGCTTCATGGCTGTCTTCGGGCCGAATAGAGGATGACCAGCAGTGGGGCTCGTGAGCCGGAGCGCTCTAACGTAATCCGGTCCAACCGAGAGTAGAGGTCTGTTGCTGGGAGGCTGATGGAGAGTGTCCCCCGCCGTCCACGGCGGAGCCAGTGCTCCAGGATTGGGGCCAGCGACTTACTGATGAAGCTGCTGCTAGCGGCGTCGTAGGTAGCCGTTGCACCGATCCAGGATGGGACCCCAGAGTCAGTCGGTGTCAAGGTGAGGGTGCGGAGTCTGCCGTAGTTGCTGGTCCAGTAGGTGGTAGTATCGGCCCACAGGCGGAGTTCGGCACGGTGAATCGCAGCTGTCGCTGGGAGGGCATCTAGGCGAATGTGTAGCCTTGGTGCGTATTGGACTCCAGGCTGCAGAACGAGGAGGCGGGTTGTATCGGCCTGCGGAGGGGAGATAAAGCTTCCTGCGTAGCCGGCGGTGAGACGTAAGGTGTCGATGACGTTGTCTCTCCGCCGGTAGGCGACCTGTAGTTGTGGGGCTGGTCGTTCCAAGCGGCCGACGGCTTGCGTTGCAAATGCTCGGATAGCAGTCATTGCAAGAGTTGGGAGAAGGGCAATCCCGTAAATCTGCTGCCGTAAGGTGCTGTCTGCCTGGAAACGGAGCCATTCTGCAATGAGCTGTCGGCCAGCCTCATTAAGCTCGACTCGCACGGGCTCTGCCGTGTCTCTCAAGGGAATATTCCCCTCCCAGCGCCCCAGTTCCAATGGGTCTATTACTCCTGCATCACCTGCGGCAAAGAGGCTGTCCCACGTCGACTTGGGACTCCATAGTCGAAGGACCTTGGTAACTTGGAACGAGAGATGAGTTGCGCCTGCTGAGGTATCTCCCAGCGCGTAGCGTTCAGGTGTAAGCACTATGGTGGCCTGTAGGATGTCGGCTGCGGTGACGTAGGGGAGGCTGTCGGGAATGTCGGTAAAACGGAGGAGGGTACGGGCTTCCATGTCTTGAAAGCGTCCCACGAAGAGGGTGCCGACATTGAAGATAGGCTGCTGTACGCGCTCTGTGAACGCTGCAGCAATGAGGAGCGTATCGGCAGAGGAGAGTGTCTTCAGCTCAGCAGTGTCTGGGAGGAATTCGGCTCCAACTGGCGATGGAGGCTCGTTGCAGGAGAAGAGGAGAGAGAGCACAACTCCCCACCCTGCTGTCTGGCAGCACTTGTAAGGGAGAAAGCACATGCTGGTAGACACGTAGCCGCTTAGGAGCTACAAAAATGCAAAATCCAAAATGGCCCTGCGGGGCTTTACGTTACGAGCCTACAGAGCTTCTTCGTCTTTGGCAAGGGCTGATCGAAACGAGCCTGCTGCGGGGAGATGGCTAAGGGACCGATAGTGCTGCTGACCGATTACGGGCTTCAGGATACGTACGTCGGCGTCGTCAAGGGGGTAATAGCCCACATTGCTCCGGGTGTGCCTGTCATTGACCTGCTCCACATGGTACGTCCTCAGCAAGTACGGCAGGGAGCCTATGCTCTCTGGGTGGGTGAGCCGTACTTCCCTGAGGGCTCTGTCTTCGTTGTTGTCGTGGACCCCGGCGTGGGGACAGAACGGCGAGCCGTAGCAGTGGAGAGCCATAGCAAGTACTTCGTAGCCCCCGACAACGGGGTACTGAGCTTTGTACTTCGGCGTTACGGAGTCACCCGTGCCGTAGTGTTGAACAACTCGGCGTACCATCTGCCTCGTGTCAGCTCTACGTTCCATGGGCGTGACATCTTTGCTCCAGTGGCAGCCCATCTGGCCCGTGGAGTAGAACTGGAGGCTGTAGGAGAGCCAGTACCTCCGGAGACTCTGTGCCAGCTTCCGCCGCCGCGGTGTGAAGAGCATGGTGGTGTCTGGAGTGGTGAGGTGCTCCATATCGACCGCTTCGGGAACATTGTTACGTCGCTGCTGGCTGAGCAGTTGGGAATCGAGGAAGAGCTGCGTGAGCGAGCTCGGTGGCGCGTTCGGGTCCGATCCCTGACGGTCGTGGGAGTGAGTAGGACGTTTGCGGATGTTCCAGAGGGAGACTTCTGTGCGTACGTAGGGAGCGATGGGCTATTGGAGGTAGCTCGGAGGAACGGAGACGCAGCAGCTACGCTTGGGGTTTCCATTGGGGAAGAGGTGCATGTTTGGAAAGCGTAACCTACACGAGTTGCTCCCTGTTCGTCTCTAACCCCGAATTGTGGACGCTGCTCCCGCGATGCCAGACGGGACGACTGCATTTGTGTGCGCAGTGGCAGGGCTACTCGGCCTAATTGTGCTACAGCTTCCAGGATGGCTGTGGCTGTGGCGACAACAGGCTAGCTCTACGCGGAGAAGTCTCATTGCCCTGGTGCTGCTAATGGCTCATGCTCCCTTCTTCTACTGGCTGCTGCTGTACAAGGGGATGCTACTGGAACTCCCGGCCACGGTGTGGTATGTTGCCTGGTTCTTTGGATTAGCAGTCGTGCTCAGTGGGCTAGGGCTTACAGTGTGGCGGGCAGTGGCTCGGTGCAAGGTTGCGGCAGGAAATCCTGCCAATGTCCCGGTGTCCTCACAGCGGCGTTCCTTCCTACGCTTTGCTGTCCTCAGCGGCATCAGTATCGTTGGCTCAGCCCAGCTCCTGGCAACGACGCGTCCACGCCGTGGGCACGTTGAGTTCGTCGAGCTACCGGTTTCAGGACTTCCGCCGGAGCTGGCGGGGCTCCGAATCGGCGTGGTGAGCGATATCCACTCGGGGCCCTTCATGCAGCGCTTCCAAATGGAGCAGTATCGGCGAGAGCTCGAAGAGTTAGGGTGCGATGTAGTCGTCCTGCCAGGTGACTTCATCATCAACCGAACGGCAGAAATCTACCCCTTTGCAGAAGCGTTTGCTGGCCTCTCGGCTCCGCTGGGCGTATACGCGGTCACAGGTAATCACGACTACTTCTCTGGAGAGGTCGAGCGGATCTGCCGTGAGATCGAGCAGGCGGGAATTCGCCTCTTGCGGAACGAAGCCGTCGTCCTGGAGCGGAATGGCAGTCGGCTAACTCTGGCCGGGTTGGATGACTTCTATGCTCGATTGCTTCCAGCTTACGTAGAAGGTGCAGCCGATCCAGACGGGATGCTTTCACGCTGGGAGAGCCTCTTGCAGGATCTCCCTCGGCCACGTATCGTTGCTTGCCATCGGCCCTACTACTTTGAGCATCTTGTCTTGCTAGGGGCGGACGCGGTTCTTTCAGGCCACACCCATGGTGGGCAGATTGTATTGGCAGAACTTGGTAGTTTGAGGCTTGCACCAGCAGCAATCGTCTCCCCCTATCTTGCTGGCACATACTGGTCTATGCACCGTCCGCAGGCTTGGATGTATGTCACTCGAGGTATTGGCACAGTTGGCATCCCCGTTCGGTGGAACGCTCCACCAGAGATTACCCACCTCCGACTTGTCCCAGCAGAGGAGGCATAAGTGTGGGGCAGGGGAGCCTCGGAGCGGCATTTGCAGCAGCACGACAGTTGCTTTGCCAGAGTCGCTCCATCGTCCTTACTACTCACATCCATCCCGACGGTGATGGGATTGGCTCAGCGCTAGCCCTTTGGCACTACCTACGGCAGCAAGGGAAAGACGTTCGCATCATCCTCCACAGCTCGGTGCCGGCGCCATTGCGTTTCTTGCCGGGTGCGGAAGAGATTGAGCAATGGAAGGTTGCAGAGCACAAGGCTATCGTCGGGACAGCCGACGTCATCGTTGTGGTAGACACCAGTGAGCTGAGTCGTTTAGGAGCTCTAGCACAAAGTGTAGCGAACTCGCCTGCGCGGAAAGTCGTAATTGACCACCACCTCTCTCCCCAGCCGTTTGCTGACGTCTACGTCATCGACCCTACGGCATGTGCTACGGGCGAGCTCGTGTGGCGTTTCCTCCGGTTCCTCGGTGGACCTTATCGGCAACGAGAGATAGGGATAGCCCTCTACACAGCCATTATGACCGATACGGGCAGCTTTGCCTACTCCAACACGTCTGCGGCTGCCCACCGAACGGTCGCGGAACTGGTAGAGCTGGGGGTAGATATCCCAACAGTGCATGACCATGTTTTCCACTCATGGTCGCTGGCGCGGATGCGCCTGCTCGGAGAAGTGCTGGCCGGAATGGAACTCTACCACGGTGGGAGAGTGTGTCTGCTGGTTGTGCCGAGGGAGGCCTTCCTTCGGACAGGAGCTGTAGAGGAGGACATTGAGGGCTTTGCTCAGTACACACTTTCTGTTGAAGGCGTGCAGATTGGGTTGTTAGTTGTAGAGCTGCCGATGGAGGGTGGAATCAAAGTCTCCTTCCGCTCACGAGCCGGGATATCAGTTCATGAGCTTGCAGCAGAGTTCGGAGGTGGAGGTCACGAACATGCCGCAGGAGCTCGTATCTCGAATGGCGAGCTCCCTGAGGTGTGCCAGCGCTTAGTAGAGCGCGCAGCGGCCTATCTTAGGCCATAACAGAGTGGCGGAGCTGCGGTAGGAAGGAAGCGATTCGGTCAATCGCTTCGTCCACAATGTCCGGCGTTATGTTCAGTGGTGGGCGGAAGCGGATAGAGCGTTCGCCACACGGTAGGAGAAGGAGCCCTGCTTCGAAGGCCAGTCGCCGAAAGTGCTGACGTACCGTAGGATTCGGTAGATCGAAGGCACAGAAGAGACCACGCCCGCGGACATTGCTGAGGAGTTCGGGGAATTCCTGAGCGAGGCCCTGAAGACGTTGCTGTAAGTACTCTCCGACTCGCTGTGCATTTTCCAGCAATCGCTCCGAGTAGATGATCTCCAAGTAGCGTGTTGCACGCAACATGTCCACTAGGTTCCCGCCCCACGTAGAGTTAATACGGCCGGGTACGTGGAAGACATTTTCAGGCTCCGTGTCGACTCGGTCGGTAACCAAGATGCCACAGACCTGCATCTTCTTGCCGAAGACCAGGATGTCGGGGGTCACGCCCATCTGTTCGTGTGCCCACATCGTCCCGGTGAGGCCAACACCGGTTTGGACTTCGTCGAAGATCAGCAGTGCTTCGTTCTCATCCGCTATTTGGCGCAGAGCCTGGAGGAACTCTGGTCGGAAGTGATTGTCTCCGCCCTCACCTTGGATCGGCTCTATGATGATGGCGGCGATGTCATCTTTGTAGTCATGAAAAGCCTGGAGGATGTCAGCGATGACTTGGCGCTCTTCACGCTCAACGCGCTCTAACTCTGCGTCCGTGATTGGGAAGCGGAGGGCTGGGTTGTGGACGCGCGGCCACGGGAACTTAGGGAAGTACATCGTCTTGATGGGGTTGGTGTTGGTCAAGGATAGGGTGTAACCGCTGCGTCCATGGAAGGCTTGACGGAAGTGCAGAATTCGGTGCCCATGTTCAAAGGCGTATCCCTTGCGGAAGTTTCGGCGGACTTTCCAGTCGAAGGCAACCTTCAGCGCGTTTTCTACTGCTAGTGCGCCGCCCTCGATGAAGAAGGCGTACCGGAATGCTGGCGGAGCAGCTATGGCGAAGAGGGTCTTGACAAATGTTGCGTAGATCTCGGTGTAGAGGTCGGAGTTGGAAGGCTTGTTGAGTGCCGCAAGGAGGAGCATTCGCAGGAAGCCTGGCTCGAAGAGCTTAGGGTGGTTGAACCCGAGGGGCATGGAGGCGAAGCAAGTGAAGAGATCTAGGTACTCTTTGCCAGACCGGGCGTCGACGATGGAAGATGGGGTGCTGCGTTCCAGATCCACTACTAGGTCGAACCCGTCTACGAGGATATGCTGGCAAAGCTCCTGCAGTACCTCTTCTGGGCGTACGGGGAACATCGGCTCATATGCAGCAGCATCTGGCGAGGCGAGTGTCGGCAGCACTTCTAACAGCTGCCCCATAGCTAGCTCCGAAAACACGTTTCACAGCAGTAGGGAAAACGAAGAAGAGGTCTTAGCTCGTGTCCCGGCGGCTTTGGTAGGAAAGAGTAAACGTCTTATATTGCAGTTTTGCAAGTTACAATGGTCTAGTCAAGCACGATAGGAGTTAGGGATGGCAAAGGTAAGGCAGGATCGTTCGGCTCGAGCAGGACTGCCGCATTATGTGGTCTTTGCCATGCTCTTCGTGGGGACTACGTGGCTATTCCACACGTTTCTGCTCCCGCGGATAGTGGAGTACTTCTTCGTCTCCCAGTTCAAGCCAGCAACTGGCAAGTCGCTGGTCAACTTCCGCGGTGTTTATGCTACACCCTCTGCTGAGGGAGAGAAGTTCGCAGGCATGGAGGTTCGGCGGGAGTACATCAACCGCGAATACATCTTTGACTTTACCCCAAAAGCCCGTAATGAGTGGGAGCACGGCTACACGAAAGCTGCCAGTGAGTGGCTCGCAAAAGCCCCAAAACTCGGCGAGGATCCGATCATCCTGGAACCCTTTGGATTCATTATTCTGTCGCTGGACATTGGATTCCTGCTAGCTATCCTGCTGACATTGATCCTGCCTCCTTCCATCGGGCTCATGGCGGCGAAGGTGGAAGAAGCGATTGAAGAGACGAAGGCGAAGGTGCGTATCCAGACAGGCTTCAACGAGGAGGTAATCGACATTCTAGTGATGCGGGACGAGGAACTGGCACAGCTGGAGTGGAACACTCTCCGTCGTGTCTTTGCCTATGTCTGGGAGCGGACGACTTCGGAAGAGCAAGTAGCTTCGCGGAAGTACCCACTGCGGTTCGAAGAGGTCTTCACCCCTGATGTAGACCCTGCCCGTTTCCGGCGTGAAATTCTAGACAACCGCATCCGGGAATACTTCTCGGACTTCGTTGCGCGTGAGATTGTGGATACTCGTGCAGCTCAGCTCTGGCGCCAAAACCGGCTCAAGATTGGCAAGGCGCTACGGCTCTACATGAGTCACCATTTCGCAGAGCAGTACTCTAACGCTGTGACAGGGTTGGCGTACGGGGGGGCAGCGCTGCTCATCATTGCGATCGGTATTCGCGGGCTGAAGTTTATCCCGGCTACCCGGCCAAGCCTGATTCTCTTTGCTATCTTCCTGGAGTTCTCGATGTTAGCACTGCTGGCGTTTACGCTCTTCTACACGGAGGCAGAAGAGCGAGTGGACAAGATGCTGAAGAAGATGGAGGATGCAGCTCGCGGGCAGCTGGAGACACTGGAGCAGCAGTCTCGCGATATCCATCGCTTGGCAGAAGCACTGGAGGGCGGAACGACGGAGCTCATCCGCAGGCGAGTCGAGGAGGCTATTACCGAATACCTCACCTCTGACGACAAGATCAAGCGGATGGTGGCAGAGGAGATCAGCCAGAAAATCCTGATCGGGATCCGGGAAGCAACGGAGACCAAAGACAAGGACGGCAATAAAGTTTAGGTGCTTTGTCGGTAGTTATGGGCAATGGGGGGTGCTGTCAGCACCTCGGCATGCGAGTTAAGCAAGTCCTTATGGCCTGCGTCAGTAGTGTTGCGCTGCTATCGGCGGCAGTGCAACGGCAACTTTCTCCCGCGGGAATAGAGCTAGAGCTCCATCTCCCTCGCGCAGAGATTCGTCAGTTGTCGACTGGACGCTACGGGGCATTCCTGGCGGAGAGGGGAGCATTCTTCATACCGGATTCTGCAGCACCAGCATGCGAGTGCTTGCAGTTCTGGCTTGCCATTCCTCGTCTGGGACAGCTCCCCGATGTCGAAGTCACAGTGGTCCACCAGCGGCACTGGGAGAATGTAGCGCTTGCCACAGTAGGTGAAGCATTGCTGGGGTCGGCAGCAGCAGAAGCACGGTCAGCTGAGGCTGGAGTGGCGCTACGATACGCAGGAATTTGGCGTGGCATCCCAGTAGCGGTGCTTCGGGTGTGTCCTTGGAGGTACGACGCAGACCGACGTCGGCTAAGCCTGTGGGCGGCGCTGCGGCTTCGGATACGGTATCCAGAGCCGATGAAGGTACTAGCTTCGATTGGCTCCTGGGCACCGGGAGAGTGGGAATGGGCACGTCAACTCCTCAACCCAGAGCATGCTCTCGGCTTTCGTAGTACTGAAGGTCTCCATGGAGGAACGGAGCCTTTTAGGTTTGAGCGCCCGATCGTCAAGTTGACCACGCTCTCCGACGGCATTGCGGTAGTACCGCTCCGCCGGGTTTTGGAGGTGATGCCGGAGTGGAGAGGGACTTCCACATCCCGTCTAGAGCTACTCTGGCGCGGGATGGCCACCCCTTGTCTTTTGCTTGATCGAGACGGGAGCCTGGATGACTCAGACACCCTCTTGTTCTTTGGGCGCCGTCCAGCTGGCGATACGACGTGGCTGGATGCCTACACTGCCGAAGAGCCGTTCTTCCTGGTACTGCGCGACAGCGGCAGTGGCCTGCGCTTCCTCCCATTACAGGCGGATGGGTCCCCATTGGCTGAGGCTGATATTCTCCCGACTAGGTTCTGGCGGGAATCCGATAGGGTCTACGTTTCGGGAGCGAACGTGGGCTTCTTCCGCAACTGGACTGAGACAGCTCCCGGTGAGGGGTGGTACTGGAGTACAATGCGAGCTGGGGGTAAGTGGAGAGATTCGCTTCAACTGGTAGCAACGGACTCGATATCGGTCCGACTCATCGGATATGCTCTCAACAGCCTGAGTACCTGTGCTCCGGAGCATCGGCTGATGGTCTTCCTCAACGGGGACACGGTCGGTGCGGTCCAGAGGAGTGGATGGGGTGGTATGGATGGGCAATGGAAGCTCCCTCCCAGCCGGTGGTCAGCGGGTTGGAATGTGGTGGCAGTGAGCTCCTTGCCTGCGGACACGGTAGCTGTCTGCTCCGTGGCGGAGCAAGGGATTGATGCATGGGAGCTCATTCTACGTCCCGGACCTGTAGCATACGGTGGCCAGTGGCATGGCAGGGTTACCACATCGGACTCCGCTGCGCGCTTGGTTCTCCATGGCTTCCGGACGCGGCGAGCGATGGCCATTGATACACTGCGCTGGCGGGCGGCCCTTTTGGAGGGAACTCCCGAGAGGGTCGTTCGTGTTGCTGCGCGGTCGGGCAGACAGCCGCTGACAGAGCTCTTCATAGGGGACAGCTTGGTAGTTCGCAGGGAAGAACGGGGGACGCTCCTCCTTTGGTGGCAGCCGCCGCAGTACGAGCAGCAGTTGCGGTGGATTCAAGGGGATGCTGCCAGTCTACAGCGGCTCCTTGTGCAGTTACCTTCAGGGACGTTCGTCGTCGGGGCTGTTACGGAGTCGCTACCGACGGCGGTGACGGAACTACTTAGGACGTGGGGCCTACAGCAGGGCGAGCAGACACGGGGAGGCCAAGCATGGGTCTGGGTACTCCGCCGCGGCGATACGTTACCTCTGTATGAGCGTGCGGCTGCCGAAGGGGAGTGGGCGAATCTGTTCTGGAGCTTTCCGCAGGGTAGCGGGCAGTACCGGGTTGAGATAAGCTTGTCAAGGCGCGACACGGCTGTCTTGTGGGTGGCCGATGAGCGACGTTGGCAGCCGATAGGCGTAGAGCGTCTGCAACCGCCTTCTCTCCTTGCAGCAGAACCGCAAGCGGACGCTATCATCATCGCTCCGCCCCAGCTCCTGGCAGCAGCCCGACAGTGGGCCCAGATGCGGCAGCAGACGCATGGGATACGGAGTCGTATCGTGACGACAGTCGAGATCAGCTCTGCATTTGGCTTCGGTCGGTTGACGCCACATGCAATCAAGGCCTTCCTACGGTACGCCTACGAGCGGTGGCGGTCGCCAGCTCCGCAGTTCGTGTTGCTGTTCGGCTCTGCGAGTTGGGATGCCCGGAATCTACTGGGGCACCGGAAGCCGAACTTGGTGCCGGCCTATGGAGTGCCTCCGAGCGACTACTGGTATACCCTCCTGCAGGGCGATGACTACCTGCCCGAGCTCTTCATTGGGCGGATTCCCGCGGCCGACAGTGCTGAGGCAGCGGTAGTTCTTGGGAAGCTGGCAGCGTGGGAGGATGCTGCCGCAGAGCTCTGGCGTAAGCGTGCGCTCCTCATCTTCGGCTATGGCTTCAACAACACGATGGAGACCTACTACCAGTGGCTCACGGATTGGCTTGGCATGGAACCGACTGTAGTCCAGAAGGAGACTCCTGAACCCAGCAGCAGCCGTTACGGACCGCAAATCCGGCAGGTACTCCAGGAGGGAGTGGGGCTGACGATCTACTTCGGCCACGGGGCGGAGGCCAACATGGAGGTCCAGGGCTGGGAACCACAGCGGCTGACAAATGTGGAGCACTACAGCATCCTGATGACGCTCTCGTGCTCGATGGGCAACTTCGCGGTGCCCTACGTGCGTGCTTACAACGAACAGTATGTCACCGTCCCCGGCGGGATGGTGGCAGCGATGGGGATGGCTGGGATTGGATGGGACATTGTGGAGAAGACGGTTCAGCACCACTTCTTCCGCGCACTTGTGGAAGAGGGAATTCGGCTCTTAGGCGTGGCGTACACTGCAGCGCGGCTACCGCTAGCAGGGTTTGTGGCTCAAGATGTTTACCGAGCAACGGTCCTGCAACATACGCTCTTAGGGGATCCGCTGCTCCGCTTCCCTGTTGACACAGTCCCTGAGTTCTTCATCGCCTCCGGTCCGTTCATCCACCGTGGAGATGGCCGTCCGCTGGGGGAGGCGCTTCGTGGAGATTCGTTGTGGGTTCGGGTAGCTGTTGGGAACTTAGGGATTGTGCCGTCGCGCCAGTGGCGGCTACGTCTGGTACATCGGAGCCCCCAGGGATGGGATTCAGTGTGGATTGGGGTTAGCCCAGTCCGACGACAGACTACAGTAGACATTCCGCTCCCTTCGGAGTGGCAGAGTGCTGGGAGGCATCAGTTGTGGGTACAGCTCAACCCGGATAGTCTCGTGCCAGAGCGTACGTGGCAGAACAATGAAGCGGTGCTGGAGTACGTACTCCGCGAGCCGCTTCTGGTACCATTGGAGCCGTTACCGTTCTGGCATGTGACAGCGGGACGGGTTCGATTTCGCGTGCTGAATCCCTCGGGGAGGGCTGCTGACTCCCGTTACGAGGCGGAACTATGGAGTGGTGGAGAGCGGATAGAGGCAGCAACGGAGGAGCAGTTACTGCTACGTGATGAGTGCGTAGACTGGCAGCCGGCAGCCGTGCTCCAGCCAGGACGTCGTTATCTCTTCCGGATCCGAGCCGTGCGACGGGGAGACACCCTGTGGACGCAGTGGCTGGAAGTGCCTTTCTGGACCGATACGCTGCCGACCTTTCGTGCTGTCCAGTGGCGCCAGTCGGATAGTGCGGATTGGAGTGCTGGAGTCCTGCAGAACATGGAGGTGGTAAGCGCTAATGGGCAGTCCGTCGTTCAGCTCCGGCGCTGGAGGCGGCAAGTGGAGGCTATCTCGGATCCCGTTCGGACTCGCGCTGTGCTGCGCCTTGACGGTAGGACAGTCATGGAGCTGGAGCAGGAGGCGGGAATTGGAGTAGTGGTGTTCTCGCTCGGGGATACGGTTGCTCAGGTCCGCTTCTATAGGACGGGCCGGACAGGGCAGGAAGAGGATGCCCAGCACTTCCTGAGCCTGCTACGAGACTCCCTCCGCCCCGGACAGATGGTGGCATGGGCTCTTTCGGGTGATGGTCTATGGCGCTGGACGCCAGCACGGTTGGACAGCCTACGCCAGGTGCTGCGTTCTCGCTACGGTTCTCGATTAGCGGATTCCTTGCAGCGGACCGGAATTGCGTTCGTGTTCGTTGGAGATCGTGGCGGTCGGTCTCCCTTTGAGGCATTTCGGCGGGGAGATAGCGTCATGCTGAGTGCGGTCGTGGAGCGCAGAGCCTCCGAGGGATACGTGCTGACACCTTGGATTGGACCGGCACGGCGGTGGGAGCAGGTCCAGTCCTATCTCTCGCCCGCTTCTGCATGGTTCTTGACCATCTACGGCCGCCGTGAGGCAGAGGAGCGAGAGCCAGATATCCTCTACACTGGCCCTGCTGATACCGCCATAGACCTCCGGTCGGAACCGTACTCCTACATTCAGCTCAAGCTGGAGGCACGGGCTGTGGATTCTGTGACCCCGACACTGCGGGAGCTAAGTGTGGCGTTTGAGCCGCAGGGGGAGGTTGGTGTGACGCAGGCTTCTTTGGTACCTGGGACGGCACTGCTTGGGGATACGCTGCCTGTGAGGCTCCGTGTTTGGAATCGGGCTCTCCGTGCTGAGGCTGCGTCCCTTCGCTTCCGCTTCACGGTCTGGCCTAACACCGGACAAGGGGAGTACACTGTGACGCATTCAGCTATACTCCCGCCGGACACGGCCTTGGAGTTTACCGTCCGCCTGCCCACGGTAGGGTGGTATGCTGAGGGGAACCTGAGGGCAACAGTGGCAGCAGCAGGCGAACTCTACTCCTTCAACAACACGGCTGAGGCCAGCTATCGGCTTGGGCTGGATACCATACCGCCTCAGCTTACGTTGTGGTGGCAGGATGGCGAAGTCTTCATTCCACTGGATTCCGCCACCGCCGTATCTCGGCAGCCAACGCTGTGGCTTGTTATTCACGACAACGATCGAACGAAGCCGCTAACGCGAGCACAACTCCCACGCCTGTGGATTGAAGGACGACAAGTAGACAGCCTCACGGCACAGGAGTACAGGTTCTTCACGACAGCGGAGGTAGACTCACTCCCGGTCCGGTTGCGGGGTCCAACGGTTCGGGCAGCGCTACACTTTGTCCCATGGCGGCTGCCGGTAGGGCGCGTCTTTGTATGGGGAATCGCTGAGGATGCTGCTGGATTGCGTGATACCCTCGCTATAGAGCTGCGGGTAGTGGACCGTCCAGCGCTCCGCTTTGTGCGGCAGTATCCGCAGCCCACGGGTAGGGATGTCACGGTGCAGTTCCTCTACGAAGGTCCGCAGGGGCAGGGGGTAGTTGTGGCAGAGGTCTTCTCCGCCGTTGGGGAACTTGTGTACGCTGCAGAGCTCCCGGTGGTCGTGGGACAGAACGAGTGGAAATGGGCTGGGAATACAGTACAGGCGGCTCGGGTGGCTCCTGGGGTCTACCTTTGGAGGCTCTGGCCACAGCACATGGGGCCGAGCGTAGGGATTAGTGGGGTCTGCGTCGTCGTGCCCTAAAGCGGATAGAGGAACGTCTTGCTGCCTGCTGGTGAGTGTGTCTCTCGGGCGACGGCAGCCTAAAACCATGGCGGAGGTCATCGTCGGCGAGGCCCAACGCATTCGGATTACGGCCCCTGATGGGGTCACCGTAGAATTCCCAAGGGGGGTAACGGGTAGGGATGTGGTAGCCACTCTCTTCCCTGAAAAAGCTTCCGAGGCTGTTGGCATCGTCGTCAATGGCACGATCTACGACCTCTCCCGGCAGTTACAGGAGGACGCTACAGTACGGGTCCTGACGTTCGATGACCCGGAGGGCATGCAGGTCTTCTGGCACTCTTCCGCTCATCTCATGGCAGAGGCGCTGGAGCTTCTGTATCCCGGGATCAAGTTCGCCATCGGCCCTCCAATAGAGAATGGCTTCTACTACGACGTTGAGCCTCCCGAAGGGACGACGATTACGGCCGATGACCTGCCTCGGATTGAGCAGGTGATGCGTGAGCTTGCCCAGCGGGATGTTCCGTTTGAGCGCTTTGAAGTCTCTTGGGAGGAGGCTGTGGACTACTATCGTCGGAACTGGAACCCGTACAAGCTGGAGATTCTAGAGGAGCTCCGAGGGCAACCGATCACGTTCTACCGGCAGGGCAACTTCACCGACCTCTGCAAAGGGACCCATGTGCCATCCACGGGGATGCTCCGGTATCCGAAGCTCTTGAGTGTTGCTGGGGCATACTGGCGCGGGGACAGTCGTAACAAGATGCTGACGCGCATCTATGGCATTTGCTTCCCGCGAGAGGAGCAGTTGGAGGCCTTCCTGCAGCTTCGAGAGGAGGCGGAGCGTCGTGACCATCGGAAGTTGGGGCGTGAGCTAGAGCTGTTTCTGCTAACCCCAGCGGTTGGACCCGGGCTCCCTATCTGGCTGCCGAACGGTACAGTGTTGCGTCGGACTCTCGAGAACTTCCTCCGTCGGGAGCAGTTGAAGCGCGGTTACCAAGAAGTTATCACCCCCCACATCGGGAACCTGGAGCTCTACAAAACTTCCGGCCATTACCCTTACTACGCCGACTCCCAGTTCCCACCGATGGAGCTGGATGAGCGGGAGCAGTACCTACTCAAGCCCATGAATTGCCCGCATCACCACCAGATCTACGCATCCAAGCCACGCAGCTACCGAGAGCTTCCGCTGCGCTTAGCGGAGTTTGGGACAGTGTACCGATACGAGCAGTCCGGAGAGCTGAACGGGCTAATTCGCGTCCGCGGATTCACCCAGGACGATGCCCACATTTACTGCACGCCAGAGCAACTCAAGGACGAGATCAAGGCCGTCGTGGAGCTGACACAGTACGTCTTCCGCTGCTTTGGGATGCCCGTAGATGTACGGCTCTCCTTCCGAGATGACAACGACGCGAAGTACGGTGGAGATAAGGCTCTCTGGGAGCGTGCTCAGCGGGAGATCCAGGAGGTGGCCGATGAAATGGGTCTGCAGTACCAAATCGGGCTGGGAGAGGCGGCCTTCTACGGGCCGAAGATCGACTTCATTGTTCGTGATGCTCTCGGGCGGCGTTGGCAGCTTGGGACAGTGCAGGTTGACTATGTGATGCCCGAGCGCTTTCGGTTGGAGTACATTGGCCCCGACGGGCAACCGCATCGTCCGGTGATCATCCATCGCGCTCCCTTCGGTTCGCTGGAGCGCTTTGTGGGGATTCTCATTGAGCACTACGCCGGCAACTTCCCCTTCTGGCTGGCCCCTGTCCAAGCGATGGTGTTGCCAATCACCGATGCCCAGCATGCAGCGGCAATGGAACTGGCGCAGCGGCTTCAGGAGGCTGGTTATCGCGTCCAGGTGGACCTTCGATCCGAACGGCTGCAGCGGAAGATTGCTGAATCAGAACACCGCAAAATCCCCTTCCTGCTCATCCTCGGGCGTAGGGAGGTAGAGGCAGGCACAGTGGCGGTTCGGCGGCATGGGCTTGGTGATCAGGGAGTGCGGAGTGTGGAGGAGGTGGTCCGATGGTTTGCTGAGCTGAACGTTCCGGGAGCGGAAGGGCGGCATGCTTAAGTCCCAGGTGCTTGCACTGTTCGGTACGTTACTGGCTTGGTGTGCCTGGGGAGGGCTATCCTGTAAAGCCCAGGAGTGGGGGTTTGAGCTCCGAGTAGTGGCGCAAGGACTTACGGTGCCCTGGTCCGTGCTCTGGGGAGCTGATGGATGGCTGTGGTGTACGGAACGCCCGGGTCGGATCAGCCGGATTCATCCAGAGACGGGCGAGCAGCGCCTTTTGCTAACGGACATTCCTGGGCTCTATGCCTACACTGAGACGGGCCTTTTGGGCATGGCGCTCCATCCCCGTTTTGTGGACTCTCCATACGTGGCCATAGCGTATACGGTGAGTACTGGCAGCACTGTGGAGTTGCGAATTGTCCGCTATCGCTACGACGCTACGGAGGATACGCTAACAGCCCCTCAAGTTCTTCTTTCCGGAATCCGGGTGGGGAATATCCATGCGGGTTGCCGGTTCTTGAACTTGCCTGATGGGACACTGCTGCTGACGGTTGGGGAGGGCGGGATTCCGTCGCTCTCGCAGGACCTCCGTTCGTTAAGCGGCAAAGTGCTGAGGATCCGCTGGGATGGCAGTATTCCAGCGGACAATCCTCTGCCCGGCAGCCCAATATGGGCGTGGGGGCTACGGAATTCCCAAGGGTTAGCGCTGGGACGTGGCGGGATCGTCTACTGCTCCGAGCATGGGGCTAGCACGGATGATGAGATCAACCTCCTCCAGCCGGGCCGGAACTACGGCTGGCCAGCGGTTGAAGGCTACTGCGACACCCCAACAGAGCAGCAATTCTGTCGGGATTCGAACGTTGCGGCGCCACTATACGCCTGGACGCCAACTGTTGCACCCTGTGGGCTGGCGTACTATGACTCTGCGCTATCGCATCTGCCACAGTTCCGTCATTCCCTGCTCTTGGCGACCTTACGGGGAAACACCCTCTACCAGCTTCGTCTCTCTGCCGACGGCCGGCGCATAACAGAAGTGATCCCATATGCGCTGGGAGTAGGGCGTTTGCGCGACGTGTTGGTGACTCCTCAAGGGCGAGTCTTCCTCAGCACGAGCAATAGGGATGGTCGCGGGACGCCTCGCCCAGGGGATGATAAGATCGTTGAGCTGGTTCCCAAGGCGCAGGATATAGGGACGACTGGCAGTGGGGAGCCACCAATCCACGTTTGGCAGGAGATGGACCGCATGCACTGCGTGGTGCGGAGTTCTGCTCATCTGGCACTCGTTGATGCCTGTGGGCGGCTGCTTTGCCGCTGGCGGGGAGGATCGGGGCAGAGGTGGACAAGTCCTCGGCTCGCTCCTGGCTGGTATGGGCTGATCGTGCATGCAGGGACACGCACGTGGCGGCAAGTGCTGCTGGTTCGTTGAAGTTGGAATAGCGAATTCCTGCTAATTTTGTAGCGCTGTCGCTGGGCCCGTAGCTCAGTTGGGAGAGCGCGTGAATGGCATTCACGAGGTCAGGGGTTCAAATCCCCTCGGGTCCACGGCAACTGGGGCCGTAGCTCAGCTGGTTAGAGCGCCTGCCTGTCACGCAGGAGGACGCGAGTTCGAGTCTCGTCGGCCCCGCTACCCTGTAGCTGGCAGAATCGCCGCTGGGTGGAGGCCGAAGGCTATCGTGCATCGATGGCCTCATTGCTCCGAAAGAGGATGTAAAGCGGCTCTCTATTAGGCAGCACGACGGAAGCCTGTGTGAACGAGCTCAGCGCTCACTAGAGTCCTCGGGGACAGCTAAGTCAGCGGAGGGAATCCTTCTGCATACTCATCGTGCCAGTGACCGCAGTGGCGAGGGGAAATGTCTTCTCTAAAGGGTGCTCAAGTCATGCGACCGTTGAGTCTGGCTGGGGATATCGAGGCCAGTATCATTGGGCAGCGTTGGGACTGAAAGCACCATGTCCTAGCGCTGGGGCTGAAAGTGTTATGACCCTTGTGCGGCCAGATTTGGTATGCCTTTCTGGGCATGGATTGCAGAGATGCTTCGTCACCCTGGCTAGGCTTACCAACGAGGGTGGCCACAGGACGTCGAAGAAGGGAAGGGGGCGGTAAGAGGCTTGTGCTGGCTCGTGCTCGCTACTGCACCTGCCTAACCCGGAAGTGCTCCGCATGCTGTTAACCGCCGCGGTAGCGGTACTTCGCGTTTGGCGGCAAAGGTGTGAGCAGGCGGTAATCTTCAAAGCCAGTGTAGTCCACGAAGAGGAACTCGCGGTCGGTGTAAGTCCAGCGTTCGTACTGGCGGCCATCGCTCTGGAACTGGTCACGACGTAAGGGTGGGCCGAAGATCACGTAGACCATGCCGCGATCGGTAAGCCAGCCTTCGGTATAGCTCCGGAAGAGGCGATTGGCTTGGGCAATCCGGTCGTAGTATTCCTCGAAGGCTTCATTCCGGAGCGTCTCTGGGGTCGGATCCAGTGCTCTCCAGAAAGCCTCAAAGCGGCGTCGCTTCTCGCTCAGCGTGGGGGCTCTCGCGATGCTGTCCATCTGCTCCTGAGTGGCAACGTACCGGAGCTGGCGGATGGCTTGGTCTAAGTCACCGAGCACCCTTCCCCAGAACGTCCAGAGGAAGCTCACGGAGCGCTCACTCTGAGCCAGAGGGATACTGTCACGTTCTATTCGGACTCGAAGGAGCTGGGTCCCGGATGGGAGTTCCTTTGGAAGACTGAGCGGCAGGACGAGGAGGGTTCGTCCCTGACAAAGGGAGTCCAGCTCCCGTCGGTATAGTGGCGCTAAGGGCTTTGCTGCAGGCGTCAGGAGCTCAGCCGTCACGGTCAGCTTACTTTGCGGGACCTTTGCATAGGCTTCCAGTACAGCGAAGGGATGTTCTTCCAGTTGCGCGAGATTGTCAGCGAAGAAGGGAGTTACAATAGGTCGATCTGACCGGAACTCGACGCTGCTTGCTAGCACGATGCTACTGAGGGCAACCTCCGGGAGACGGTAGTCCGGGACTGTATAGCGACGCACGCTAGAGTATGTCTGCTCTGTGGCATTGTCGGTGACAGCGACGGTAATTGTGTACGTGCCTGGAGACAGGTGCTCTACAGTCTGAACGTAATCAAAGCCAGCGGTTGCTCCCTGGGCAACTGCATATGAGGGAGCAGTAACATGCCGGATGTAACGGTGGGTGCGGGAGATCGCTCGTAGGCTGTCGTAGATCACGACGCCGAGGGTGTAGCTAGCTCGAAAACCAGCGGTGTCGGCCGGTCTGAAGCTCAAGGCTGCGTATGGGACGATTGTCCAGACATCTACGCGGGCGTTAGAATCAGCGTTCTCGGCAGCGAAGCAGAGTACGTCGACCAACGGCCGAATCTCTTGGGCGATGGCTTGGGAGGATAGTCCGCACAGGAGGATGAGCACTTCAGCAATCCGCTGCAACACCGTAAAGCTCGTAGTCTGTGGCATCTTCTATCGAGACTGTGACGAACGTGCCAACCTCTAGTGGCCGTTCTGAGCGGACGAAGACCTCGTTGTCAATCTCAGGAGCATCTCTCTCGGTGCGCCCACGGTACTCGTTCGGGGCAATCTGCTCGTCGATGAGAACTTGGAGCGATTTGCCGATCGTTGCTCGGTTGAGCTCGAGGGAGATTTCCCGTTGGAGCTCCATAAGGGCGCGGAGGCGCTCCTGTTTGACTTCAGGCGGGATAGGGTCTCCGAGGATCCAGGCAGCCGTTCCTTCTTCGTGGGAATACGGGAAGACTCCCATCCGTTCGAAGCGGGCTTGGCGTACGAACTCGTAAAGCTCAGCGAACCGCTCCTCTGTCTCGTTCGGATAGCCCACAATGAAGGTGGTGCGTAACGTAATTCCGGGTAGTCGAGAGCGGATCCTTTCAAGCAGCCGCTCTATGCTTCGGCGGGTCACGCCCCGTCGCATGGAGCTGAGGACGGGGGTAGAGATGTGCTGGAGCGGTAGGTCTATGTAGCGGCAGACATTGGGATGATCAGCCATGACCTCGAGGAGCTCTTCGGGAAAGTGAGCGGGATAGGCGTAGAGCAAGCGTATCCATGCCACTCCTTCCAGGCTGCTGAGAGCGGCTACTAAGTCTGCGATGCAACGCTTGCCGTAGAGGTCTACGCCGTAGTACGTCGTGTCCTGAGCAATCAAGATAAGCTCACGTGCCCCACGCTGGACAAGCCACTGGGCTTCCTGGAGCACAAGCTCTATCGGGCGTGATCGGTAGCGTCCGCGTATGAGTGGGATGGCGCAGAAGGAACAGGGATGGTCGCAACCTTCGGCAATTTTGAGGTAGGCGTAGTGCTGGGGGGTGGAGACTTCCCGTTCGCCTACCAGCTCGTAGCGGAAATCGCCCGTAACAGCGCGGACGATGGGTTCGTAAGCCTCAGTGCCGAAGAAGTAATCCACCTCGGGGAGCTCCTGACGGAGTACTTCAGCGTACCGCGCCGAAAGGCACCCCGACACGATGACTCGGCGAACTTGCCCAGAGCGTTTTAGCTCAAGGGCTTCCATAATCGCTTCGATGCTCTCCTGCTTCGCGGCTTCTATGAAGCCACAGGTGTTGAGGATGAGTGTCTCAGCCTCAGCTGGTTCTGTCAGCTGGACGCCATGCACCCGCAGATGTGCTGCGAGCCTTTCTGAGTCAACCGTATTCTTGCTGCAGCCGAGCGTGATGATTGCTGCTGTTGGTGTTCGTAGCAGGCGTGCGCGTGGCATGGATCTCAGAAGAAGCCAACACGGCAGCGGAAGACGTGCCCTTTACGTGCCCTATTGCAGAACGAAGAGAGGAGGTGGTCCGTATTTTTGCGGCCGTTGGTAGAAGATTGCTGGGTGGACGCCGGATGGAGCGTATCCTCGTCATTGGCGCAGGCACGATGGGTAGCGGGATTGCCCAAGTCTTTGCCCAACATGGCTTTCAGGTTGCCGTCGTCGATGTAGCCGAAGAAGTCTTCCAGAGGGCACGCTCGCTCATAGGGCGTAGCCTGGAGCGCCAGGTTAGCAAAGGGGTGCTGACGGAGCAGGAGAAAGAGGCAACGCTCAACCGAATTGAGTTCACGTTAGACCTAGATTCTGCAGCTCCAACAGCGGACTTTGTCATCGAGGCGGCTCCGGAACATGCGGAGCTGAAGCGCCAGCTCTTCGCACGGTTGGATGGGCTCTGCCGTCCAGAGGTCATCTTTGCCACCAATACGTCTTCCATCCCCATCACGTGGCTGGCTGCAAGCACGCGGCGTCCAGACCGAGTTATCGGGATGCACTTCTTCAACCCCGTGCCAGTTATGCAGCTCTGTGAGATTGTCCGGGGGTTGATGACCAGTGATGAGACTTTTCGCACCACTGAAGGGTTGGCACGCCGCATAGGCAAGACACCAGTCTGTGTCCAGGACTCCCCTGGTTTTGTCTCCAACCGAGTGTTGATGCCGATGATCAACGAGGCCATCTACTGCCTCATGGAGGGTGTTGCCTCGGCAGAGGACATCGACACCGTCATGCGTCTTGGGATGAACCATCCGATGGGTCCGCTTGCCTTAGCGGATCTGATTGGGTTGGATGTCTGCTTGGCGATTCTGGAGGTCCTTCATCGCGAGCTCGGAGACGACAAGTACCGTCCGTGCCCCCTACTGCGTAAGATGGTGGCGGCAGGGCACCTGGGACGGAAGACTGGGCGCGGCTTTTACGAGTACAACAGCTGAGGCGGTAAGGCCTCCAGAATGCTGCTGCAGCGGATAGCTGCCTTCTTCGTGCGCTTCCGGCAGTATGTGATTCTAGCTGCACTGCTGCTGCTGTGTGTGGGGTTGATGCAGTTAGGGCAGCCGACAGCTATCCCAGGACTCACGACCTTCACAGTTGGGGTCCTTGGCGTGGTGCAGGGGCTCATTGGGGCAATCCCGAATCCTGCAGCACTGCGCCGAGAGAATGAGCTCCTCGCACGACTCAACACTGCGCTGCTGCTAGAGACTATCAGTCTCCGGCAAGCGGTAGCTGAGAACAAGCAATTCCAGCAGCTTTCGGAGCTACGGCAGCGGCTATCCTACCCTCTTGTCTTCGCCCGTGTAGTAGGATTGACGGTCGGTCAACTGCGGTCGTACGCCATCTTGGATAAAGGGTCTTCCGACGGTCTTCGTCCAGCTATGCCAGTAGTTGCTCCAGCGGGGCTAGTCGGAAGAGTCCAAGCAGTTAGTCCACACTTTGCCGTAGTGGAGCTGCTGGATAACCGAGGAGTTCGGGTAGCTGTAAGGCTCGAATCGTCCTCTGCTGAAGGGATTCTGGCGTGGAAGGGTGTCGTAGGGGAGTTCGCTCTGGAGTACATCCCAACATCTGTGTCGGTTCAGGCAGGCGAGAGAGTTGTGACCTCGGCTTCTAGTGACCGTTTCCCACCCGGAATCCCTGTTGGCACTGTCCAGGAAGTGACACGCGATCCGACGACCCCTTTCTACCGGATTCGTGTTGTACCAGCCGTAGCGTATCAGAGCCTCCAGACTGTAGCCGTACTCCTCCATCGCCCCAATCCTGAGCGGCGAGCGTTAGAGGAGCGGCTCCTCCGTCCAGAGCGGGAGCCGTGAACCGGTTATGGTGCTGCTAGGTGCACGGGCATGGTCGCGTGTGGTAAGCTATAGTGTCGTCGCTCTCGGGGCGGCTGTCCTTCACGTAGTGGTACTCCCGTGGATTGCCGTTGCAGGGATTGTTCCTGACGTGCTTTTAGTGCTAACGGTGTGGATTGCTCTGCGGGAAGGGCAGATAGCCGGAATGATTGCAGGCTTTGGATGTGGGCTCCTGCTAGACTGGGCAATGCAGGGACAGTTAGGACTCCATGCTTTTGCCAAGACGGTAGCGGGGTTTGTTGGTGGTCTCTTTGCACATCCGGAGGATCCTGGGTGGCTAGCCACAGTGGATCTACTCCGTCTAATGGGAATTCTGCTGCTAGTGTGCGTCCTTCACAACCTACTGTACTTCGCTCTCTTTGTCCATCCATTGGAGGTGCCAGTAACGGAGTTTGTCCTGAAGTATGCAGCGGCCACTACGGGATATACAGCGGTAGTTGCGGTTCTTGCCTTACTCTGTTGGCAGCTTGTTCGGAGGAGGTTTACTTCCGAACGATGACGATCTCCACGCGTCGGTTCAGACTGCGCCCGAACTCTGTCTCGTTGTCGGCGATGGGTCGGGTAGAGCCGAATCCTGCAATGAGGAGTTGACGTTCCGACACTCCACGTCGGAGTAAGTACCGGCGGACGCTCTCCGCCCGCTGGAGGGATAGACGGCGGTTGTGGGCTGGACTGCCGCGATTGTCAGTATGTCCCTCTATCCGGATCACAACCTCTGGACGGCGTTTGAGGAAACGTGCGATTGTCTCTAGCTCGGGTACCGTGTCGGGGAGTTCTGCACTATTGATCCCAAAGAGGAGGTGCTCTAAAATGAACTTCCGCCCGATCGCTACGATTGGGATGACTTGCCGAACCAGTTGCCGACGTTCGCGGTCCAGAATAGCCACGCGTATGGAGTCAAGGGGAATGTCTTCACCCGTTCGGTAGGTCAGTACCCAAAGGTTGGTCAGTTCAGCCGCGTAGCGATCTAGGATCCTTGAAAATGGCAGCTGGATATCGTACACAGAGCCGCGCGTTGCATCAGCAATCTGCCTATACTCCTTCAGCTCTGGGCGGGTGATACAGAAGACGCGGAGCTGGTGGCTGCGCAGGAGTTCAATGATTGACTCTGTAGTGAAGTTCGTACGTCCGTGCCCGCGCTCGCCCTGCTGGTGGTAAGGGGCATCTGTGATGAGAACCGCTACTCGATTTGCTGCCGGCCGGAAGGGCATTCTGGAAGCTTCAGCCAAGGCTTCGAGTGCATTTTCCTTCTCATCCATTCCACCACTCGCCCAAATGCGGGCGATCCATCCGATGAATTCCTTGGCATCCTCCGTGAAAGGGTATACCTGTTCGATAATGTCGGAGAACAAGATCAACGCTAGTCGGTAATCAATGCCGTGCAACAGTAGCGTCTGCGTAAAGCGAAGGATGTTATCCCGAACTCCCTTAATGTAAGCCTGCATAGTGCCGGTGACATCCACCACAAATACAAAGTCTATCGGGACGCGACGTTGAGGCGAGAGACGGCTAGTAGCCAGCACAGGGTAGCTTCGGTTGTTCTCCACGATGATGAAATCTTCGGGTAGCAGGGTGTCGGGTTCTTCTCCAAGAACTTCGACAATCAAGTTGACCAACGGGAACTGCGTAATGTCCACGTTGTGTAGCCGGAGTTGAAATGTTGGGCGCTGAGGTTGAATTTGGGCCTGTTCTAAGAGTCGGCGCTGGAGGGAAGCAGTGTCGGGGAGTTCCTGTGGGAGAGCCATCAGCGTGCCCAAGGCACCGGCAAGCACGAGGCTTGCATATCCAGCTCTCATTGGCTCCCCTTAGGGTCTTGTAGCTCAGTCACAGTAGAGAGACTGCCATGCCGTGGTGGGGGCAGCTCGTTACATTACGATCCGAAACAGGGGCGAGAGGACGAAGAAGTGACGCCTCTCGAATGGACGGAGCGGCCGCAGAGGGGCGGAGTACTTTCCTTCAACGTACAACCAGCGTCCGACAATGGGTACGTAAGCTCTCCCGAGCAGGATTTGGTTGGAGTACTGCAAGGCAATCCCGAACGGGAAGTTGCTCTGGTTGCGGTACTCCAACCGTGCGTAGAGCCAATCCCCGAGCTGTTGAGGTTTGTAGAGCCGGAGCCCTGTTACTCCATCGCGCACCAAAGAGATGCTCTGATCAGGATTGTACCGTAGAGCGGCTTCTTGGATTTCGGCGTAGCAAACACCCAACTCAATGCGGAAGAAGTGATCTGGGTGTCTCGAGGTTAGCCACCAGTTGTAGAAAACTGTCCATCGGCCGTAAGACCGGAGGAGTGGGACGACACTATCTGTCGCGATGTGCCAAGAGGGGTCGTCAGCCCGCAGCGGTTCACGGTTAGCCCCCACGGGGAGGATAGCGTAGGAGTTAAGATTGATGGTTTCTGTCGGGTCGATATCTCGCAGCGGAAGGCCGAGGTGTAGGCTGGTACCTGCGGCGGGATGGAAGGGGAGATAGAAATCGACTCCGGCAAGGAGCTGACCACCACCATCGGTATTGAGTTTTCGGGTAGGAATGAAGCCTCCAAGGAAGTTTGGGTCTAACCCTCCGGTGATGCGGTACCCGATACCAAGTTGGACATCCAGTAGATGAGGGATAGACTTCTGCGTTTGGAGGTCGGTGTTCCGAATGAGAGGACGCTGGAGTAGGACGTGGGCGATACCGGCAGACCAGAAGTGGTAGCCGATATGGTCTACGCCTAATGTCGCACGGAGCCAAAAGCCACTTCGGCCGAGCTTTAGGCTCTGTTCAAAGGCAGAGATAGCGATGGCATGTGCTGCTGCTGGAGGCATAGTAAAGTTGATGATCGCCTCTGCTTGCGCTGGGGTTGGGGGAACAGTAGGCGGAATATCTTCATAGCAGTATCGGCGCTGTGGATCGGCTAAGAATGAGCCTAAGCTCCGCATATTGGCCTCGATTTCCGAGGAGACCATCTTTGCGGCTCCGCACTCTATGACTAGGATCTCAAACTCCTCGTTGCCACTGCGGAGAGTAGGAGCAGCAGTGATGATGATCCGCTGCATGTCCAGCTGTTCCTCGGGGTATCCCAGCAGCAGGAAAGTTTGATGGATCTGAATCATCAAGTTCGGCTCGCAGATCCGCCACCGTGGGAAATAGCGGAGGATATTGGGGTCAATTGTCTTCAGGGCCGCAAGTGCAGTGTCGTAGTTCGGTGCTGGACTAGAGGCAGCGGGCGTGGTGGACTGTTGTGCTATTGCTACTGAAGCGACGAGTCCGGAAGCGAGCAAGAGTAGTCGATACATAGTCGCTAGGTCAGCTCAGAAGTTCAACACGACACGTGCAGAAGGGAAGAAGAGGACTCGCTCTTCCCAAAGCCGAGGATCGCGCAGGAGGCATGTGAAGACACGCCCGTCAAAGCGCAGCGACAGGCCTCGGGTAACGGGGATTTGCAGCCACAAGGTACCAAGGAGTGTCCCGTCGAAGTAATTGAGAGCAAAGCCATACGGAGTCTGGATTCCGGTGGAAAGGAAATCAACCCCGCCGCTGATACCGCCAATCGTCTCGTTGCTTGCCCTTCGGAAGCGGCGGATAATCTCCCGATCTTCTGTTGTGTCCTCGCGCTCCACCCAAGTCTCTGCCCCATAGACAGTTCCCCCTAGCCGGAAGCGGAAGAAGTAATTTTTGTCTACGGCAATCGCAAAGGAATACTGGAGCTGAACATGGTAGCGGATCAAGAAGTCCGAGGTTCTCTGGAGCTCGGGATTCCAAATAGGCCGACCTGATGCTTTGGCATCCCCGAAGACATACGAGGCAGAGGCGTGGAAGACTCCGCCATCGTAGAGGAGCTTGATTGGGAAATCCACCGTTCCATAGAGGCCCCAACCGGCGTGAGTCAAGCGAGGTTTAGGGCCGATCTTAGAGGAGAGCTCACCCCATCCCTTCATTGGTAGGATGACCCCTAGTCGAGCACTGCTCCAAAGGGCATTGAGAGTTACTCGTTGGGACCATACTGACGGGTAGTTAAGCTCTTCTAATCCGTGTCGAAACTCGACTCCTAAGTGGGGCAGATGGAGATTGTAGATCCGGACGGTATCCTCAGTACTTTCGGCTGTTCCCACCTCTTCAGCTCGGACAGCGTAGTACCGGTAGCGGAGGAGGTCAGGAAAGCTCATAGTCAGTTCATTAGGATGGCTGTAAGCTGAGGGCTGGCCTTCTGAGATTCGCAGGTAGGTTTGGATATCGTCTTCCGGAACAGGCTCGGCATTACCAAACGTCGGGGGAGCAAACTGGGTTGTTTCGTCACCGATACCCTGAGCTTCTAGGGTGACATTTTCTACGGCGCCCTGGATAATGGCATTGGCTAGGTAGTCGTACAGTGTCGGTGATGGTGATGTAGGAGGTGCAGCGATCCGACGCAGGTCGGAGAACAGTAGAATATCGGCGTCCTGGATGCTTCGGAGATCGCGGGCGATAGTGCGTGAGCGATCACGGGTCTTGATGAGAGCAATAATGCTGAAAGGTTCCCCTGGGCGGAAGCGGGTGGTGACGACGAAAGCACTCTTGAAGGCATTACAGTTGTTCTGCATCACTTGAACGGCATACTTGACGGCCTCAATCGTCTCTGCACGGTTTACTATGCCTGGGGGAACTCCATCTTCTTCACGTAGCTTCCGTAAGACCTCTTGGACTTCAGCCGCACACCCCTCTAGCATCACTCGGTCTTGAATTTGCTGGTAGAGGGAGGGATTCGTAGACTGGAGATTAGCTACAACTTGGGGAGCCTTCGGCATTGGGTTGAGCAGCTCCTGGACGTCGGAAAAGACCTGTCCCTCTAAGCGGAAGAGGGAAATGGTGCTGTAGCGGTAGTTTTTAAACTTGCGCAGGATGGCCCGAAGTTCAGCATCCTGCGCATAGGTCCCCACTCCCCAGGAGAGGAAGAGATAAAAGCTAGTTGCTACAAGCAGTTTCTGGGCTATTCGTTGCATCGCTATCAGCACTCGTATTCTGACATGTGATCAATCAATACGCGATCGGGATATTCGGGATAGCTACGCGTCCTTCACGGGATTCAGCTCCATTGATGGGGTTCCGGACCTTTGCGGTGACCAGGAGCGAGACTGTCCCATCTACTCGGCCTCGGCGTAGGGGAAGTGGACCGTCCAAACGGATCCGTACCTCATAAGTATTGGCCCCCACGCGGTTAATCGTGGCCGAAGGCTTGTAATTAGGGATGTCGGCCCGCGTAATCTGGACCCGAACGTCTCGGATATCCTCCGGAGTTGCCAGCCGCTGGATGTCTACGAAAGGTGGCAGGATTGTGATGCCGGTAACGAGGAGCTCCGGATTGCGTGGGTCAATCGTAGGGTCAATCTTCAGGTCGCTAACTGAGAAGCGTGGAGCTCGCTGCTGTGGAGTCCCACTCCCTTCGTAGAGGGTTACGACTTCGCCAGTATATGGATTTTGCCACGTGACCCGCACGTTGACTGTCGTTGCAACTGCAGGAATGTCTCGTTCAGCCTGCAATCCTGGAGCGGCAGGTTGCTGGTCAGCTCCGAGTTGAATGCTCGTGCGGAACTGGGCTGCTGGGATCTTCCCACCTGAGCTAGGATCAGCAGTGACCTGAAAAGTGTAGCCATAGAAGAGGTTGTTCTGGAGGGCAGCGTCTATGTCCTGGGCATTGTTGAGGCGGCTTGGAAAGACAACCAAGCGAGCTTCTGAAGTCGTTTGCTTCCCTGCTATGTTCGTGTGGGTAATCCGGATGGTGTACTCTCCGCTTGCTATTGGCTCGTTGATTTGGAGCTCAAACTTATGGTTCGTTCCACCCCCAGCGGTAGGACCTCCTGCGACCAACTCAGGTCCCAGGTCTACGAGTCGGAAGGAGAGGGGCGGTTGGATCGTAACTGTCGGTGGTCTACCTCCGGGGTTTATGGGGCCTGCTGTAAAGGGAATAACGGTGCGCTGGGCTTTGTCGAACGAGTAGAACTCCTCCTGAGTCAAGAAGACCTTGGGATCTGCTGGTGGTGGAACGGCAGGCTTGATGACACGGATATCGATCGCAATGCTGGACCGATTCTGTTCGAAGCCGGCGGATTGCCCTGGGGCGAGCAGCCGTGCAATGTACCCATAGAGCTCCAACTTGTTGGCGATTTCAGGGGCTTTCTCTGGAAACTCGCGGCGTACGTACTCTATCGAGGCCGCAAGGCCATTGAGGAATCCTTCAGCATCTATGCGTCCGCTGATGAGGTCATCGGCTAACGGCGGATTATAAGCATCTAGCTCATACTCCAACTCGCGTTTGACGAGCTGTAGGTCTTTGACTTTGATCTGTACTGTGCCAATGTTGACGGTCTCCTCGCCGCCAAGCTCCAGCGGCTGCTCGGCCTGGATACCGAGGATACGGTTCGTCCGGGAGGCGAAGCGGAGTTTGTACCAACCAGGTTGCGCGGGTGGTTGGAACCGAACAGCAAAGACACGCTTCTTGATACGTCCACCGTTCTGCTGGGCGCGCTCCAGCGTTCGCTTGTGGTCGTACCAGTAGATACTGTCTTTGGCAACCGCATCTGGTGGAGCAAAGCGCCGGATATCCCCGATGGCGATGGTGTAAGCTTTGTAGATAGGCGTTTGATAGTCGCGCATAGCGGATAGGTCTAGCTCCAGGCGTCTCATCACGAGTAGCCGCCATGGAGAACCTTCCACCTCTGGACCAATCGGCTGACCTTCCACGAAGGTCTCCCAGCGGAGGCGACGAAGGGTATCATCGGGAGGGAATGAGGGTGGCTGTTGGGGATTAGGACTAGGATGGTAGAAGATTTGGTAGTCGAGCTCCTGGACATTTGCTAAGCGCATCAGAGTTTCCAGTCGCTTCTTCGCCTCCGCTGGCTCCATGCCTTCGGTTGCTCCCATGCCACTGATGTCGGTGACCCCGACCTCAACCTCGTAGTAGCGGTCCTGGCGAATCTGTGGACCTCCTGCTGCCTGGAGATAACTTTCGGCAATCGTAATCTCGTCCTTTGGACGTGTGCTGATGCCTTCCGTCCCTGTCCCGACCTGGAGCTGTGACAGGATGCTCTGTACAATTCTCATGGACTCCTTCTGCTTCTTCAGCAGGTGCTCCTCAGCTTCATCCCGCTCCACGATGATGAGGAGTAGCTCCAGGACTACGGCTAAGTAGAGCACGAAGTAGACTTTGCCGGCACCACCACCACGCGCCATGAGAGCTCCTTAGAACGGTCCAACCGTGTTACTGTGGGGCTTCCTCGCTGGAGGAAGGGCCTTCTTCCGTTGTAGATCGGGTGCTGCAGCAGCCATCCTGGGCCTGAGTTGCTTCGTCGTCATGGCAGGAATCAAACTTTGCTGCCGTTTTTGCTGCAGATGAACTTTTGCGACAACATCCCTCTTTGTCCGCTGTCCCTTGCTCTCGGTCAGCAACCGTTGTTGGCACTGCAGCCCGTTCTGGCGTCGCTTCTTGCTGCTCGACTTGTTTTGTGGCTTTTGCTCGACAGCAGGAAGCTTTGGCCTGTTGGGCGCAGCCGTCGTGAGCAACGAGGTGAGAGACGCTCAGGCATAACAGGAAAGCTGTCATAGCTCCAAGACTCAGGGTGCGCATCCGTAGCTCATTCGGTGTGAGACAGCGCAGTCGCACTTACTGTAGACAGACAACCCACAAATATATGCAGTACTCCACTTGCCACAGGGCTTAAGCATGCCATATAAAGGCTGATCGATCGGTAATGCGTTGTCCCCGATGACGGAGGGCATCCTGTAGGTAAACTGGTAGGGCAAATAGTGCTGAGTGGAGCTCGGGACAGTAGTACTGCGTCTTGAGCCCCCGTTCAGCATAGCGTTCTCGTATTTCCTCAGTGGAAAGTGCAGCAGGATCATCACGTTTGCTTGCCAACACGAATGCCCAGGGGAGCTGGAAGGAGTAGATGAAAGCCCAGAAGACCCGTACATACGGGAAGACTTCTCGAAGGGTTCGGGAGAGGCTAGTAACGAACTCGGGATATACCGGGTCGGCACTCCCTGCCTGGGCCACGAAGAGCCCGTTGTCAGTGAGCCGCTGAGCTAGGCACTCGTAGAACTCTACGGTGAACAGCATCACTGAAGGACCTCCTTCTATCGGCTCGGTCAGGTCGGAGATGATGATGTCGTAGAGCTCGGTTGTCCCTTCCACAAAGGCCCTGGCATCCCCGAAGACGAGCTGAGAGCGCGGGTCGCGGAAGCAGTTCTGATGCCATTCCGGCAAGTAGCGTTCACAGAGCTCTACGAGTTCGCGGTCAATGTCAACCATTGTGGCAAGCTGTACTGAGGGATGGCGGAGCACTTCTCGCAGGGTCGCTCCTTCCCCGCCTCCCATGATGAGGACCCGTCGTGGTTCAGGGTGTGCGAGAAGCGCGGGATGGACGAGGACCTCGTGGTAGATGAATTCGTCGATCTGGGCCGACTGGATGCGCCCATCCAAGAAGAGTGCTTTTCCCAGGGCGGGAGCACGCACGATGTCGACGCGCTGGTAGGCGGTGGTTCCGGAATACAGGACTTCCGTGACCCGATAGTGGAACTCCAAATCTTGGGTGTGGTGATCGACAATCCAAATTCCGCTCCTCATCGCAATTACGAGCAGCCGCTGGTTGTGCCACAGTCTTCGCAGACGGAGCAGCTCCCGCTCTGCCGCATCCGCATCGAGCCGCAGACAGGGCATACCTCGCCCGTGTAGCCTCGGGCTTTTGCTTCCGCAACGCGGCGGGCATAGGCACCGTTAATCCCAATCCCGTTAGCAGTGACGAGTTCTGGTTCCTCCGCGGCCGAGGAGTTTTCCCACTCGATGATTCGAGTTACTTGTGGGGATGCCCCGGACGGAGATGGGTTTGGTAGGGGTGACCCGCTTGACCCACTGCTGGGATGTGCAGGAGGAGTTGCTGTTGGCGATGCGGATTTTTCCCCGGCCGATGTAGTGGGATGGGAAGTGTCGGGCGGGACTTCGTCAACGGCTTTGACGTGGACGAAGTCAGTGCGCCCCAGGTAGTCGTAGGCCAGAGAGCGGAAGACGTAGTCGAGTACGGAGGTGGCGTACTTGATCGCTTCGTGACCCTCAACAGGACCAGACGGCTCAAAGCGGGTGAAGGTAAAGGTATCCACCAGCTCTTCCAACGGAATGCCGTACTGGAGTGCCTTCGAAGCTAAAACAGCGAAGCAGTTGAGCAAGCCCTTGAAGGATGCCCCCTCCTTGTACATGTCGATGAAGATCTCTCCGAGGGTGCCGTCTTCGTACTCGCCAGTGCGTAAGTAAACCTTGTGTCCGCCGACGTAGGCTTCGCGAACGAAGCCATGGCGCTTCTTGGGAAGCCGACGCCGTTGGGGACGCTGGTAGACAATCCGTTCTACGATGCGTTCCTGCACCTCTTTCGGACCCTTCGTCTCGTCAAGGGTCTCCTCGTCGCCGAGCATGACGATCTCATCCTCCAGCCCTTCTGCGATACCTGTGCTGAGGGGCTGCGAGAGCTTAGAACCGTCTCGATAGAGCGCGATAGCCTTCAGCCCCATCCGCCAGGACTGGAGATAGACCTCAGCGATGTCGGCAACACTTGCCTCCATTGGCATATTCACAGTCTTGGAAATTCCGCCGGAGATGAACGGCTGGACAGCAGCCATCATGCGTACGTGGGCCAGGTAGTCGATGTAGCGTGTGCCTCGCTTTCCGCACTTGTTTGCGCAGTCAAATACCGGGAGATGCTCGGGGCGTAAATGCGGAGCCCCTTCTACAGTCATCGTGCCGCAGACATACTCATTTGCAGCTTCAATCTCTTCTGGCGTAAAGCCGAGAGCCTGTAGTAGGTCGAATGTCGGCGACTCTAACTGTTCGCGGCTGAAGCCCAATCGCAGGCAGAACTCTTCTCCGAGGGTCCACTTCGTGAAGGCAAAGCGAATGTCGAACACATTCGGTAGGAGGGATTCTACGAGCGCTATTTCCTTGTCCGTGAAGCCCTTCTGCCGAAGGCGCTCATGAGTAATCGTGGGGCAGCCCACGAGCGACCCATGACCGATGCAGTATGCCACGATGTCTCGGATCTGGTCTTCGCTGTAGCCTAGTCTGCGAAGCGCTTTCGGGACAGCTTGGTTGACGATCTTCAGGTAGCCTCCGCCAGCAAGTTTCTTGAACTTGACGAGGGCAAAGTCGGGCTCGATGCCTGTTGTGTCACAGTCCATGAGTAGCCCGATAGTCCCCGTGGGAGCAATGACCGTCACCTGAGCATTGCGGTAACCGTAGAGTTCTCCGAGTGCAAGCGCTCGATCCCACGCTTCCCGGGCAGCATGGAGCAAGTAGTCGGGACAGTACTTGGGGTCGATTCCCATAGGGATGATGCTGAGGCCCTCATACTCGTGAGGTGGGGCATTGTACGCTGCTCGGCGGTGATTGCGAATAACACGGAGCATCGCGTCGCGGTTGACGGCGAATCCAGGGAATGGCCCCAGCTCACGAGCCATCTCAGCGGAGGTGGCATAAGCCTCTCCGGTCATTATCGCGGTAATTGCACCAGCTATAGCGAAGGCTTGGGGAGAATCGTAGGGGATACCGCTGACCATCAAGAGTGCTCCAAGGTTAGCATAGCCCAGCCCCAAGGTGCGGAACTCGTAGCTCTTCCGGGCGATCTCCTTGGAGGGATACTGGGCCATGAGCACCGAAATCTCTAGGACGATCGTCCAGAGGCGGACGGCATGGCGAAAGTCCTCAACGCGGAAGAGTCCTGTCTCTTCATCGTAGAACTTCAGCAGGTTGAGGCTCGCCAGGTTACAGGCCGTGTCGTCTAGGAAGAGGTACTCCGAGCACGGGTTGGAGGCGTTGATGCGGCCGGAGTTGGGGCAGGTATGCCATTCGTTGATGGTCGTGTCGAACTGCAGCCCCGGATCGGCGCACTTCCATGCTGCGAGGGCGATTGCATTCCACAGGTCACGGGCTCGTACGGTCCGGCAGACGCGTCCGTCGGTGCGCCAACGCAAGTCCCACGTGCCATCCTGGAGGACAGCCTGCATGAACTCGTTGGGAACACGCACGGAGTTGTTGGAGTTCTGGCCGCTGACAGTTAGGTAAGCCTCGCCCTCGTAGTCCAGGGTGAAGACGGGAAAGTCAAGGCGAGTGTAGCCTTGCTCAACGAGGGAGAGCGTTCGTAGGATGTATGCGCGGGGGACTCCGCGGTGGAGTGCTCGGCGGATGAGGGTCTGCAAGCGTGGGTTGCTCCGCCAATCCGTACCGCGGGCTACGGCTTCATCCATAATGGCTTGGAGGAACGTGGAGCAGATCCGCGAACCGGTAACGAGCGAGGCGACCTTCTCCTCTTCACGAGCTTTCCACAGGATGAACTCTTCGATGTCAGGATGGTCAATGTCGACGATCACCATCTTGGCTGCACGGCGGGTGGTACCACCCGACTTGATAGCCCCCGCTGCCCGGTCGAAGATCTTCAAGAAGCTCATTAGCCCTGAGGAGACACCCCCGCCGGAGAGTGGTTCACCAGCCGCCCGCAGGGGGGAGAAGTTGGTACCAGTGCCAGAGCCGTACTTGAAGACCCGAGCCTCACGCGTTAGGAGGTCGAAGATCCCCCCTTCGTTGACTAAATCGTCTTGGATGGACTGAATGAAGCAAGCGTGGGCCTGTGGGTGGGTATAAGCATCCTTGGAGCGCTGGAGGCGGCCGGTAGCAGGGTCGACGTACCAGTGCCCTTGTCCCCGACCTGTGATGCCGTAGGCGTAGGCGAGCCCTGTATTGAACCACTGTGGGGAATTGGGTGCCGCCATCTGGGCAAGCAGCATGTAGGCGATCTCGTCGTAGAAGGCCTGAGCATCTTCAGGTGTATCGAAGTAGCCATACTGCTCGCCCCACCATCGCCAACAGCCGGCGAGTCGGTGGACTACCTGCTTGATGGAGCGCTCGGGGCCTAAGATTGGCTTACCCTCGCTGTCCAGGAGTGGATTGCCATGCTCGTCGTACTGCGGCACTCCCGTCTTACGGAAGTACTTCTGGGCTAAGATGTCTGTAGCCACCTGAGACCAATGGATGGGAACTTCCACATTGTGCATCTCGAACACGACGGTACCATCAGGGTTGCGCAGAACAGAGGAACGGCGTTCGTAGCTGAAGTAGTCGTAGGGGGACCGCCCAGCCTCTGTAAAGCGTCGGGGGATCTTCATAGGGAGTAGGTGGGGGCTATGGGACAAACCTCAAGAGGGGATTCTCACCACCGACGAGGACAGTGAGCAGAGAGTTGGGGGCAAAATTACAACAACCGACCACCCTTTAGCCAGAGGACCTGTGGGGCATCTCTCGAACTACGGAACTGGATGTGGACTTACACTGAAGGTTGAAGGCGTCGTTCGACGGAACGAACCGCTGCTTCCAGCGAAGGCTCGCGGTCAGCTCGCATCTCTACCTTGAGCCATAGGGTGATGCGCTGCACACCTTCCTGCTGGAGCCGCTCAAAGCATCGACGAAGAGCACCAGCGAGGACTTCCCAGTCCCCTTCGACGTTCGTGCCGTGTGCGTGGAGGTGGCACTGGAGTCCAGCCTCCTGAAGGGTACGGACACATACAGCAATGTAGTGGGAGAGCGACAGCCCTGTCCCAATCGGCGTAACGCTAACCATGCCAGTGACCTTCATGGGGAGAACCCGATCTTGTGAGACGGCGGCCTTCTTGCCGGAATCGACGGTCGGTCGTAGAATGCCCTACTCTGCCAGCTGCGGGAAAATACGAATGGCGGGACGATTCCACGGGATTCGCTCTAATCCTGTGACAACCCAAAAACTACTGTGACGCCGCAAGGTGAAGCGGAGGGTTTGCCAGTAGTCAAGCTCCATCTCGACGCGGACTAGCGCTGGCGAGAGGCTATCGGTACGGATGCCCGTGATTGGTAGACGGGCAATCTGACTAGAAAGCCGTTCCAGCTCGGGGACAAGCTCGTAGCGTTCTTCAGCTAGTAGTGGTCTGCCGTCAGCAAGGGTGAAGAGCAAGAGTGCGTCAGAGGTCCGCCCGCTGTCTATAGCTGCTTTGAAGGGGAGAGCCGTTCCAAGTGGAGTAGACTGTGGTGGAAGCGAATATGGACCTTGGACTGCCTCAGGGCGTGTGCTCCGACAAGCCCCTACGAGGAGGCACAGCCATAGAAGAACCGAGCCTGTCATAGTCAGAGACCAAAGAAAGCCACCGTGACCGCTGTGGCTTCGACGACAGCAGGAGAGGGTTGGCGCATGGGATGGTCCACGCCTAGCGTATGACCCGTATGAGGCAGCACATGGAGCTGAATCATGTCGGGTGGAGCAGCCGCTGCAAGCTCTTGTACAGAGCGCAGCGGTACGGTGATATCGTGCATTCCGTGAACAATCAGTGTAGGGCAGCGTAGCGAAGCCATTGCCCGGAAGAGATCGTATCGTTCCTTGTTGGCTTCCAGGTCATCCAGGTACTGCACGTTCATCAGGAGGATTTGGCTGGTGCGGGTATGGGAGATTTCCAGCGTTCCTCGTTGCCGCCAGCGCTTCTTCTGGCGTTCGGTGTAGTGGTGGAAGGTAGTGACGGGGGACCAGAGTGCTAACCGCTGAACCGAGAGCTGAGGATGTTCTCGGAGTACAATGAGGGCAACTCCAGCTCCGCGAGAGTAGCCAAGGAGAAACAGCTGCTTGTTCCAGCGCTTCCACCACGATGGGGGGGCCTCTACCGTCCGTTTCAGAAGCGCTGTCAGTACGGTGACGGTGTCATCGATCTCCTGGCGGATGGTGTTGCGTGCGAAGAGCTCAGGGCGCTCGACGCGGTCCGACCCTTCGATGTAACCGCTGAGGGAGAAATTGAACGTTACCACGCAGGCTCCTCGTTGTGCAAGTTCTGTAGCCACGTATGGGAAGAAGCCCCAATCCTTGAACCCGGTGAAGCCATGGAGCATGACGACCATTGGGCCATTCCCACGGGTCGGGAGCCAACGGAGGTCTCCTAAGATGTGCTCGCCAGAGGTAGAGGTCAGCCGGAAGCGCTCGGTCACAATCGTCGCAATGGACATACCAGCGGTGCCTTATGGCTGCTGGAAGCGAACCGTCGCTTTCCGGGGGATGCCATCACGGAGGAACTCTACCGTCGCCGTGTCCCCGGGGGTGAAATCCTGGAGTGCCTGCATGAGGTCATAGATAGTGCGGATCCGGGTACTTCCCAGCGCCGTCAGGATGTCTCCCGATCGAAGTCCAGCCCGTTCGGCTGGGCTCCCTTCGCTGACACCGTTAAGGCGGAGACCTTCGGGATGGTCACTGTAGTCTGGGATGATACCAAGGCGAACCCGTAGCCGCCCTGGGGCACGTAGATCCGCTGGGGCCTGCGTCCGTTGGAAATCAGGGCGTTGAGGGAGAGCGGTGACTGCGCGGATGAGGGCTTCAGCGGCATCAGCAAGTGTTGCCATGCCACTGTAGTTGAGCTTGCCCCAGGTGTCGCTAGGGCGATGGTAGTCGCTGTGGAGGCCAGTGAAGAAGAAGAGGACCGGTAGACCGCGGGCGTGGAAGGTCGTATGGTCGCTTGGGCCGAAGCCGCTTTCAGCCGTTGATATTCGAAGGCCAAATAGGGGCACTATGGAGTCCAGCAGAGGACGCCACACCGAAGAGCTTCCTACGCCGTGTACAATGAGGGTGCTGTCTCGTAGACGGCCTACCATGTCGAAGTTGAACATTGCGATCGCACTGTCCAAAGGGAGCAAGGGACGACGTGCGTAGGAGCTGGAGCCGAGGAGTCCACGCTCTTCCGCGTTGAAGGTAATCAACAGCACGGACCGGGGTGGTGGGGCTTGAGCTAAGCGGGAGGCGAGCTCAAGGAGGAGTGCGACTCCAGAGGCATTGTCATCGGCACCCGGGTGGATTGCCGGTTGCTGAGAGGTTGACAGAGAGCCAGAACCACCCCAGCCTAGGTGGTCGAAGTGAGCACCCAGGATGATGTATTCGTGGGCTCGTTGGGGATCGCTCCCGCGGATGTAGCCGATGACATTCGGCACTTCTGCCTGTGATGTCTCCAGCTCTACCGTGATGTGGGCCTCCACCAGTGGGAGTTCGAAGCTGTAGGGCTTAAGCGTGCGCAGAATCTCCAGCTCACGAGTGTACAGTGAGCGGTCTCGCGGAAAGAGCTTGGCGGCTTCGACGCGTTGGGCGTGGATGACAGGGATGCTTGCCTGGGGCGTCATCGCCTCGGGAGAGAGCGGGAGCAAGACGTTGGAAGAATCGCCCTGCGGGTCAACGATGATCACGGCTGCTGCACCCTTGCTCTCTGCGGTGGAGACCTTGTAACGCAGCGAAGCGTAGCGGGGGTCTACAGAGTGCTTTTCCTCCTGGAGCTTTTCACGCACGAGCTTGGAGCGCAGCCGCTCATCCCATGGAGTCCCGCGGAGGATGAGCACAACTTTTCCCTGAACATCGAGGCCTTCGTAGTCATCATAGCCTCGCTCTGGGGCGGAGATGCCGAAGCCGGCAAAGACCAGGGTCCCACGGGCGGTACCGTTGGCACTGAAACTCAGGGGCACGAAGTCCTTGCCGGGTGTCCACCGCACCTTGTAAGAGCGCCACATATCGCGGGGGAGATCGAGACGCTCTACGGTGATAGTGAATTCCGCTCGTGTTCCAGCCCCGATGCGCAGGTCTACAACGAGCGAGAAGGGATGCTCGTACCGGCCTGCCACTGGTGAAACTCCAGCCTGCCGGAAGTGTTCGGCAATGTATGCGGCAGCACGGTAGTTGCCGGGACTACCTGGCGCACGCCCCTCTAACTCAGGCGATGCCAGGAAGCGGACGTGTTCTCGAAGTCGGAGTGCTGTCGGCGAAAGGCTCTCAGTGGCTTGGGACAGGCCCCACGTCGAAAAGTACAGCAACAACAGCAGCGCTGAAAATCGGTAGCTTTGCATCTAGGTCCGTAGGCTCGCAGAGTCGCGCAAAAATAGGACTTTCTGAGGCCATTTGGGAAGCAGCGGGACTGCGTTCAGGTAGAGACGTCCTACGGCGACTAGCCTGGGACGTTGTCGCGTATGGTATCACGACGGTTCTGGTCCGGCTCCTCACCTTCTTGTTGACCCCGGTCTACACCCACGCACTCCAGCCGGCGGAACTGGGGGAGGTCAGCTACGTCTACGCTGGGCTTGCATTCACGATGGTGTTTCTGACCTTGGGATGGGAGTCGGCGTACATGCGCTTTGCTGTTGAGGCAGCGGACTGGGAACGCTGCCGCATCTTCACGCTCGCCTGGTCAATGGTGGCCTTCAATAGCCTACTTGCTGGGACCCTGCTCTGGTGGGGAGCTCCAAATGTTGCCGAGTGGCTAGAATTGCGCTACCTTGGGGCGGATGGGATTCGGTTAGCAGCGTTGATTGCCGTCTGCGATGCGGTGGCTGCCGTGCCTTTTGCAGAGCTGCGTCTACGGCGGCAGTTAGGCCTCTTTGCTGCACTCCGGCTCGGGAATATTGTCCTGATGGTGGCAGCGACGGTCTACTTCCTCTTCGTCCTGCACTGGGGTGCGCTTGGTGTCTTAGGTGCGGGGGCGCTTGCCTCTGCGGCGACAGCGGTAGCGATGAGCCCGTTGGTCGTGCGCCAGTTCCAGTGGGAATGGTGTGGGGAGCTTGTGCGGCAGATGCTTCGGTATGGGTTGCCGACGGTTCCGGCGGCTCTAGCTGGAATTGCCCTCCATGTGCTAGATCGTCCGTTGCTGATGGTGCTGATGGATGCTGCTGCTGTTGGGCTGTACCAGGCGAACTACCGGTTGGCACTACCGATGCTGCTGATGGTCTCGGTGTTTGAGTACGCTTGGCGACCGTTCTTCCTGGAGCAAGCCGAGGCAGCGGATGCGCCGAGACTCTTTGCTCGGGTCTTTTGGCACTGGAATGTAGCGGCTGCGTTCGTGTACATGGTGTTGGTCCTGTGGATGCCTGTCATGGTGCGGATACCGCTCTGGGGGAGCCCGTTGATCCATCCGACGTACTGGGAGGGGTTGGGCGTTGTGCCGATTGTGGCAGCTGGCTACGTTGCGTTGGGCATTTACACTATCGCGGCATCGGCGATCCACATTCAGAAGCAGACGGAGCATCTCTCGCTGGCGATGGGGTTAGCGGTGCTGACGAATGTTGGACTCATCTGGCTCCTGGTGCCTCGTTTGGGCTACGTTGGGGCAGCGTGGGCGACGGCGGCGGCCTTTGCGTTGGCGGCAGGTGTTATGCTCGCCGTCGGGCAGCGCTTGCGTCCGGTTCCGTATCCGTGGGGTTCGGTAGGGGTGGCGTGGGCTATAGTCCTTGCAGCCGTGGCTGTGGGGAGTGGCGATCTGGCCGCTCGGGGGTTGGGGACCTTCCTCGGCGGACTGCTCTTAGCCGGTTGGTGGCGGTGGCGGAGTCGGTGGGTTTAGGGGTTTGCTGTAATTTCGGTGCTGCAATGCTACAGCGAGCTCGGATTCCCATGGTGACGCGTCTGCTTCCTGGGTTGATACGGCTGCGAGAGCTTGTGGGGTTTGCCTTGAGGGTCGTGGTGGGAATGGTCTTCCTGGTTGCCGCCTCGGATAAGCTCGCAAACCCCGAACTCTTTGCACGCACGATTGCTAACTACCGGTTGCTGCCAATCGAGCTGGTCAATCTACCGGCGATCGTACTGCCGTGGTTGGAGCTATTTGTGGGGCTAATGCTTGTGGCAGGGATACGGGTTCGGGCGGCGGCGCTTGTCAGTGCCGTTCTATTGGGAATCTTCACGGTGGCTTTGGTCTCGGCTTTGGTGCGAGGTCTGGACATCCATTGCGGCTGCTTCTCTCAGACTGCAGCGGAGCGGATCGGGTGGGGGCGGGTGGTGGAAGATATCGCGTTGTTGGCTGCATCACTGTGGCTGATCGTCTGGACGCCGCGTCGGTGGAGCATAGAGCGGTACTTGCGGCGGTCGCTATGAAGCTGCCCTTCTCAGAGCGGCTACGGCAGGGTGTTCTCGTCTGCGACGGCTCTTTGGAAGCAGAGCTATGGCGGCGGGGGTTGACGGAGTTCCCGCCAGAGCTTTACGTGCTGCGACAGCCAGTCATTGTGGAGGAGATCCACCGGGCCTTCGTGGAAGCTGGAGCAGAGCTAGTGCAGACAAACACACTGCGGGCCAATCGGCTTGCTCTGGAACGGTATGGACTCGCAGAGAAGGTCTACGAGCTCAACCGAACGGGCATATGGTTAGCCCGATGTGCTGCACTCAACCGTGCGTACACTGCTGGCGTTGTTGGACCGACAGGGAGGTTTTTGGCTCCGCTAGGGAATTTATCGCCCGAAGAGGCGCGGCAGGTGTTCGTGGAACAGATCGTCGCGTTGGTGGATGGAGGTGCAGAGCTGCTATTGCTCAAGGGATTCATCGAGCTGCGGGAGCTACTGCTGGCCATCGAGGCAGCGCGGTTGGTTAGTCCTCACTTGCCGATCGTAGCACTGAAGGCCTTCCCGGAGGATGGCGCCGTGCTGATGGGTTCTTTTCCCAGGAAGGTTGCCGTCGAGCTTAGCCAGCAGCCTGTTGCGGCGATCGGTGCTGCGGGGACAGTAGGTCCCCAGCGGATGGTTGGAATCGCCCGCTCTCTCATCAGCGGGGCGAGTCTACCAGTTGCGGCGCTGCCCGATGTGAGCGTACCTCGGATTGTCGGCGAGCGGCGGTTCTACGATCCCGATCCCGACTACATCGCCCGTAAGGTGCAGGAACTCATCGCGCTTGGGGTGCGCATCGTGGGAGTCGATGGAGGTGCAACAGTGGAGTGTGTTCGGGCAGTAGCACGCGCAGCCGCACAGGCTCCGCCATCAACGGTGCCGGAGATTGCTGAGGCTCCGCAGGAGATGCCTTCCCCTGTGAGCCAGGAGAAGCCTCTGCCAACGCGCTTCCAGCAGGCACTAGGGAAGCGGTTCGTTGTCACCGTGGAGCTTGATATCCCCCGCGGGCTGGAAATGGCATCGGTGGTCGAGGGTGCTCGCTTTCTGCGCCGACACGGCATTGATGCCGTCAACATCTCCGACGGAGCTCGGGCACGGCTCCGGATGAGCCCGATTGCTTTGGCCTACTTGGTGCAGACCCAGGCAGGAATAGAGTGTATCACGCACATCGCTTGCCGTGATCGCAACATCGTAGCGCTCCAAGCGGAGCTTCTTGGAGCCCACGCGTTGGGCGTGCGCAATATCCTTGCTGTAACCGGCGATCCGCCGCACATTGGCGATTACCCAAACGCGACAGCAGTGTTCGACGTTGACTCCATCGGGCTCATCCGCATCCTCGCAGCGCTCAACGAGGGGGTGGATGCCATGGGAAACCCGCTAGGCCAGGCGGCAAATTTCTGCATCGCCTGTGCCTGTAATCCGGTGGCCGAGCAGTGGGAGGAGGAGATAGAGCGGCTGGAGCGCAAAGTTGCCCAGGGGGCCCAAGTGGTCTTCACACAGCCAGTGTTTGACGTGGAGCTCTGGGAGCTCTTCCGGAGCCGTATTGCGCATTTGCCGGTGCGGGTCCTTGTAGGCGTGCTGCCGCTGCGGAGCTTGCGCCATGCTGAGTTCCTGCACTACGAAGTGCCTGGAATCAGCATTCCGCAGTGGGTCCGGCAGCGGATGGCACGGGCTACGACCCCGGAGGCAGCCATGCGCGAGGGCATAGCCTTGGCAGTGGAATTCCTCCGGGCAGTGCGGCATACGGTTGACGGGGTCTACCTCATGCCCCCATTTCGGCGGTACGACGTCGCAGTAGAAGTCCTGCGCCAAGCAGGGCTGTTGCCGGTGCTAGAACAGCAGGCAGTCGGCATATGAAGGCGGTGGCTGCTCTCATCCTTGCTGCAAGTCTCGGAGGCTGCGGGCTAGCCGTCTCGCTCTTGCTTGACAACCTGCCGACTCCTGAGGGGTTCCGTGCAGAACAGCAGGGAGTCCTACTGCCTGTGGATGTCGCCGTATGGGGAACTGAGCCGAGGTGGTGGTATGCGGAGGATGGTGGGCTGCAAGTTGCTCCAGGTGGTGGAATTGGGGTACGTGTGCCTGGGCTAACAATGTTCCGAGCAACACTACACGTCTCTTCTACCCGCGGCTACCGTCTCCTCCTACGGAGTACGCCGACAGAGCAGAAGCGGGGACGTACCGCTCCCGTAGTGCTAACGGTAGATTCGATGGGAACCTGTACCCTTCGAACGCCGACGGTTTGGGACACGCTGGAGTTACCCGCTGGTAGGCATCGGTGGGAGCTCGTGCAGTTAGAGCGTGGCTACTGGATACGCTTCGAGTGCCTGCCCCAGCGATGGATTCCGGTCGAAGGGGCACTGACGGAATGGGTTCTCATAGAGCCGTTGCCTGGTTCTACGGTCTGGCTGCATGGACTTGCTCTGCAGGAAGTCATTCCTTTGCTCGGCGTAAAGGAGGAATGGCACAGCGGCGTTCGGTGATCGTTGTTGGAGCTGGGTTGGTTGGGTCATTGTGGGCTCGCCTCTTGGCGCAGCGTGGGCACCGCGTGACGCTTGTGGAGCGCCGTCCGGACATGCGGCGGACGAATATCTCCGGTGGGCGTTCCATCAACCTGGCCGTCTCCGAGCGAGGATGGCGTGGATTACGGTTGGCGGGCTTAGAAGAGCGAGTCCGACCCTTCGCGCTTCCAATGGAGGGGCGGATGATCCATGACCTCGATGGCCAGCAGCGATTCCAACCCTACGGCAAGCCAGGACAGGCCATCTACTCGTTCCACCGCCGTCGGCTCAACGAGTTGCTCTTGACGTCCGTAGAGGAACTGCCAGGGACTACGCTCCTCTTCGAACACCGCTGTGTTGATGTCGACCTCGACACCCCCGCAGTAGTCGTGGAGACTCCTTCGGGAGAAGTGCAGCGATTGGAAGCAGAGGTCGTTTTTGGTGTTGACGGAGCATACTCCGCTGTTCGTGCTCGCTTGCAGCGTCTGGAGGGCTTTTCGTACTGCCAGGAGTACTTGGACTACGGGTACAAGGAGCTTACCATTCCGCCGACACCTTTAGGCCAGTGGGCCCTGGAACCACGGGCACTCCACATCTGGCCCCGCCATTCCTTCATGCTCATCGCGCTCCCCAACCCCGACTGCAGCTTTACCTGCACGCTCTTCTTTCCTCTCGAAGGAGAACTCTCGTTCGCTGCTCTGCGCACTGAGGCCGATGTGCTGAACTTCTTCCGTAGCCAATTCCCAGACGTTGTGCCACTTATGCCAGCCCTGACAGAGGAGTTCTTCACCAATCCTACGGGCAGCCTGCTGACTATCCGCTGCTTTCCGTGGAGCTACAGCGGGAAGGTACTCCTCTTAGGGGATGCGGCCCATGCTATCGTACCGTTCTACGGCCAGGGAATGAACGCTGGCTTTGAAGACTGCGTGCTCTTACTGGACTTCCTCCGGCGCTATGATTCGGACTGGGCAGCGGCCTTTCGAGCCTTTGAGCGCTTCCGCAAACCCCATGCGGATGCCATTGCGCAGCTAGCTTTGGAGAACTTCGTGGAGATGCGCGACAAAGTTGCCGATCCACGTTTTCTACTGCGGAAACGCCTAGAGCAGTACCTTGCCGACCGGTATCCCGACCGTTTCGTGCCGCTCTACACGATGGTAACCTTTAGCCACATGCCTTACGCGGAAGCGCTACAGCGGGGGCGCCTACAGGACCGCATCTTGGATGCGCTTATGGAGCGAACAAACTCCGAGGAGGACTGGCACGATCCTGCGTTCCAGCAGCTTATGGACCAGCTCATAGCGGAGCTGGAGCCGTGTGACGAGAGGCTGCTATTGGGAGCGCTGGCGGAGTGAGTCAGCCAGCATTCGCTGCGAGCGGGCGAGGGCAGAATCGAAGATGCGGCGGATGAGCTCGGGGTCCTGGGCAAACCGGAGGAAGGCTTCCCGGAACTCTTGCTCGCTTGAGTAGCCGTGCTGCCGCAAGAGCTCCTGGACCTGCCGGTTACTCTGAGCAGTGTCCGGATAGAGCTCACGGGCGACGAGAATCTCTGCATACGTCTGAGTGAAGCGTTCGGCCTCTGGACTCCACTCGCTCTGGCAGCTACTCACGAGGGCTATCAGCGCAAGGGCGTAGCACTGCCTTCGTACGAACTTGCTCCAAGACAGGAGGCCATCCATCGGTAGACCCTCTCCCCGTGTTCAGCGTAGGCGAAGATATAGCCCGTGTACCACTCCGCTAGGCTAGCGCCATCTGCAAGAGCGCTGGAAAGATCGCTAGGGGTCAGGATTCCGCCGGCGGCGATGATGTGGAACTCACGCTTAGGCCGCTGCTGGGCCAACCATTGGGTGGCGAATCGGACCAGGTGGCGGCGTCGGTCAGCAATTGGGGCTCCGCTGACCCCACCGCCGATGCGTCGCCAGAAGGCAACGAAGTCGGGGCGCTCCTCCACTGCAATGGTTGGTAGGAGCCCCTCATAGGCCGTGGAAGTGTTTCCGATGCAGAGGCCGTCATATCCGAGCTCAAGCAGTAGCTCCAAAAGGGCGACAAGGAGTTCTGGTGTTATGTCAACCGAGACCTTGACAATGACCGGGACGGAGCGCTCTCGGCACGAGAGGAAGTGCTCAGCAATCCATCGAAGCCGAGTCTCCGAGGAGTTCCAGGCAGGATCGTGGGGTACGTTCGGACAGCTCTCGTTGAGCTCTATGAAGTCGACACCAGCAGCTACGTAAAGCCGCATACCTTCCAGCAGGAGGTGTAAGGCCTCCTGTGGGGGAAGCTCTGGGTCTAGAGCGACGCTAGCGCCCACAGGGAAATTAGGGTATCGTGGCAACCGCTCAAGGATTCGAGCGACGACAGCATGTCCGGGGTTCGGGAGTCCAAGTGCATTGAGGGCAGCTCGAGATCGGACGTAGCTCATGAAGGGCTGACGGATCCCATCTCGGCGGAGTCCTGAGCGGGGACGACTCGTGGTGGTCCCTACCAAGTAGGCTCCTGCTCCCTGACGATATGCCCAGTTGTATCCTTCAGCGTATTTGAACATCCCGGCGGCGTTGAATAGTGGGAAGCGGAAGCTCAATCCCCAGAGCCGGCGGCAGAAAGCAGGAGGCGGAACGAAGCTCTCTTGAGGGGATCGGGAGCTCAACAGCCTCCACAGGAGGCGACGTCCCCAACTGTTGAGTCTCAAGGATAACGGGAATGGCAAAGGGAGCAGTCGTGCCTGGTGCCCCAGCCGCAGAAGGTGTTGTCCCCAGCTCATGAGAGCTCTTTCCGCTTCCACATGGCGGGGAATCCTAATTCCTCTCGGTACTTAGCGACGGTCCGTCGAGAGATCTGGTACCCCGTCTTTCGAAGCTCCTCAGCTAACTGGTTATCGCTGAGGGGTGACTTGGGGTCTTCCTGCTCCAACAGCTCTCGCAACTTCTGCTTGACCACTTCCACAGAGACTCTGCCCTCACCTTCCGTGCTTGGAAGAGCTTCTGAGAACAGGTCCTTTAGCGCGAAGACTCCGAAGTCGGTCATTACGGACTTGTTCGCCACAGCCCGGCAGACTGTGGAAGTATCCAGCCCACTCTCTCGGGCAACATCGGCATAGATCATTGGCTTGAGATGTTCTGGTCCATGCTCGAAGAAGTCTCGCTGGAGTTTGATAATCACCGTCATGATGCGGGCAAGAGTCTCTTTACGTTGTTGGAGTGCGCTGAGGAGTGCTCGGGCTTTTGTGTAGTACTCTTGACGCCAAGTAGACAGGTTCCGCTTGGTTTGCTCACGGAGAGGAGAGCGTCGGGAGAGCTGCTTCAGTCTCTCCATCAGACGGTTAATGCTTACCCTCGGGAGGGAGGAATCGTTGAACGAAAGGGCCAGTTCGCCAGTCTCGGGGTCTCGGGTGACGACGAAATCGGGAGATCGCTGCTGTGCAGGCTCGGAGAGAGTGCCTCCGGGGGCAGGATTGAGGTGGCGAAGGATTTCCAGGGCGTCACGTAGCATCTCAGGGGTCAATTCATCGCCAAAATGCCTAATGACTTCGGACCACGTACGGCGGGTCAGGCTCGGGAAAGCCTCCTTGAGGATACGGAGTGCCCAGTGTTCAGCTTCACTCTGGAGTGGCCGAGCCTCTAACTGGGCGACGAGGCATTCCTGGAGGTTGCGGGCAGCGAGACCAGGCGGGTCTAGCTCTCGCTGCAGCCGCCAGAGCAGGCGTTCTGCCTGTTCGTAATTCAGCGGTTGGAGCAGCATCACCGAGGGGAGTTCATGGTGGAGGACCAGGTATGCTGCCACAGGATCCAGAGCATACTGATGGGCAGGGTTATCAGATGTGCTCCGCCGAGTAGAGAGGAGGTGTTCTGTGTTCAACTCCGCGATCCGCGCATTTGCATTGGCGAGAACATCACTGAGAGACTCCCGAAGGTAGCCGTTGTGGTCCAGGTTACCGATGATCTCTTCAGCGAGGATACGCTCCTCGGGGGTCAGATTCAAGAGGGCTACCTGCTGCAGCAACTCTTCGTAGAAGCTGGGGCGTGCATCAGGCTGGAAAGGCTCTTCCTCCTCCTCGCCACCACCTTCTGCAGGCAAAGGAGCCTGGGGCTGCCAGAACATGGAGTGGAAGATGAATGGGTCAAGGAGCGTGTCGTACCCTGTTGTGTCTGGCGTTCGTAGTTGCTCGCCTGCGCTTTCCAGGGCAGCTTCTTCAGTGCCCCTCTCTTCAGACTCTGCTTCGGGGGTATCTGATACCTCTAGCCGTTGTGGCTCTTCCTTCAGGAACTCTTCTAGCTCCAGGTAGGGGTTCTCAGCTAACTGGCTTAGCAGCTCTTCTTCCAACTCGTCGTGTGGTAACGTGAGCAGTTTCTGGAATAGTGCTTGCTGTTGGATGAGGGCAGGATTGAGCTTGAGCTGCTGGCGCAGGCCATAGGTGAGTTGGAGCCTCTGCTGCGGCATTGCTACGTAGTGCTGAACGTGCGGGGCGGCTACAAAACTACGGAAAAGGGCTATCGAGTATGGTGAGGCGTGCTACTCAAGGGTCCGTAGGAGTGCAGCGAGCTCGCGTTCTAGTGCCTGCTTCAGTTCTCGGACCTCTTCGCAAGCCGGGACGAAGTCGCGCAGGAACTGTTCCAAGACACGCTTGTTCTGCTGTACGGTCTGATCGGCGCCTCCAAACGTCTCTTTGAGCCACTGTAGGAATGTTCGGCGGAGGGGCGAGTTGGTGAGGCTGCTCAGCGGTTTAAAGAAGAGACTGCGGTCCTGTTGGAGTTGTTCTAGCAGCGACTGGAAGGATAGCAGGAGCTGCAGTTGTTCAAAACCGTGGGAGGCGTGGAGGGAGTGGAGGACTGTTGTGTAAGCCCGCCGGAAGAGCTCCACTTCCTCTGGTACCCCTACAGTGGCGAAGAGGAAGTAGAGCTTGCTGATGTCCTCCACAACTACTTCGTCTCGTCCATGGAGGAGAGCGATGGCACGGAGCAGATTCAAAGATTTGGCCTGGGTTCGGGGTGAAATGTAGTAGTCGATTGGTGGAGCGGCCCCGCGGTATTGCTCACGGAGGGCGCGATTGCGAAGCACTTCGTACTGGCGGATGACAAGGTTAGCAAAGTAAACCAGCTCGGGCCGAATACGGATTTGCCGGCTATTCTGGCCGGTGGCGATACTGTAGACGTAGCGGAGGAGCGCAAATGGAATCCGCTCGGGCGGCTGAGCTGGCTTACCTCCGTGCAGCAAGAACTGCTGGGCAATTTTGTACTGGATATATGGCTCTTTGTCGGGAAGGATGAGGGCCTTGTAGAGGAAGCGGTCTAGGATTGCCTCGGTGATCTCGCTGACCCGCAGGTAGTTTGTGGCTGCGATGACGGTATGCAGCTTCGCTGGTGCGCACTGCACCCCTCGCATGAGCTGTCGCTCGTTGAGAACTGATAAGAGTGCCCGGAGAGTGAAGTCGTTGGCGTCGAAGATCTCGTCGATGAAGGCGAACTCGCAGTCCACAATCGAACCTTCAATGTTGTGGACGATGCGGCCGCGCTTGAGCTCTTCGATATCCAGGGCCCCAAAGTAGGTATCGGGCTGCTGTTCTTTGCTAGCTTGGACACGGAAGACATGAGCCCCGGAGAACATCTGGAAGATCTGCTCTGCCAGTAGACTCTTGCCGACCCCTGTCCGGCTTTGTAGGAGCAAGTGTTCCCCAGTGATGAGAGCACAGAACGCTTGCTCGACCACTTCTTCACGGTTCACCACCCGGCGGCAGACAAAATCGGCTGCCTGCTTGAATTTGCGCGAGATCGCCTCGAAGCTCCAACTGTGGTATTCGTCCTGCATGTTCGCTAGCATGGCTTGCGGAAGGAAAATTAGGGCAATTCCGATGACGGGTGGGGATACGGGCGCAAGAGATTCTGTATCTTTGCTTGCCAGTCGGGGCGTAGCGCAGCCTGGTTGAGCGCGCTTGGTTTGGGACCAAGAGGTCGTGGGTTCGAATCCCACCGCCCCGACTAGAAGTGGTGCTGCGTAGTGGCGTAGGGAGATGCGATACGTGGTGGCAGTAGGGGCGCTCGCCCTCCTTGCCTGTACGCAGAGCACACAGCCGGAGGGAGTTGCTGAGCGGCTTACGTTGCAAGCCTTGCGCTCTACTCCTGGATTTGCGTGGTTTGAGGCAGAGTTCCAAGCGTACCAGCCAGACTCAGCGCTAGTGCAGCAGATCCGGGCAGCGTACGTTCCGGGCCAGCATCGCTTCTACGCTTACGTTGAGCCAACATGCTCGTGTGTAGGGACGCAGAAGCTCTTCCCGCGCTTCTTGCGAATCCTCCATGCGGCCGGTGTGCCAGAGGGGGAGTGCGAGATTTACGCGATGCACACTGCTGCCGATAGACACCCCCACCAACATTGGCTCCACATCCAGACCTTGCCATCCTTCTTCATCACCCGCGGGCAGGAAATTCTGGGAAGCATCGCCGGTGGGTTGCCACCAGGCAAGACGTTGGAGCAGGTGATCTTGGAGGCTTTGCGACGTTGAGGATTTACCCTGGGGGCTGCGGGAGTAGTCGGCGGACGTGTTCCCAGACAGTGGCGTGAACTCGCTCAGGTGAGGAGGAGGCCTCTATGCAGACGACCCGTTCTGGCTCTTGGCGGGCAATCTCCCAGTACCCCTGCCGGACACGCTCGAAGAACTCGTATCCCGAGCGCTCCATGCGGTCTCCTTTCTGGCTGCGTTGGATAGCTACCTCCGCGGGGACGTCCAGGAAGAGCGTCAAAGCTGGTTTGAGGCCGCCAGTAGCAATGTGATTGCAAAGCAGCACTTGGTCTATCGGCAGACCGCGACCATACCCTTGGTATGCGGTGGTGGAGTCTGCAAAGCGGTCACAGAGTACGATAGCACCAGCCGCTAATGCCGGACGGATTGCACTCTCAACGAGCTGGGCGCGTGCTGCGTTGAATAGCAGCATCTCCGCTACAGGGACGATCTCCGTAGGGGTGTGGAGGAGGAGCTGGCGGATGGACTCTGAGAGTGGAGTTGCCCCGGGCTCTCGGAAAACCTGGACGGCGTAGCCTAGCGATCGTAACCGTTCGGCGAGGAGCTCGACTTGGGTTGATTTCCCGCAGCCATCGAGGCCTTCGAAGCTGATGAGTATGCCCTTCACGACACCGCTCCCTGCAGGATCACCACACATTCCCCTTGGATTCGCAGGCGCTGCTCCAAGATACGGCAGCATTCTGCGAGGGTACCGCGGAGGTACTCCTCGTTGAACTTGCTAAGCTCGCGGGCAATGCAGACACGACGGTCAGGGGAGCAAAGCTCAACGAGGTCATGCAGCAGCAGTAGGAGTCGGTGAGGGGCCTCGTAGATGACACTGGTCCAGGGACATGCTGCAATTGCCTCCAGTCGCTCTCGACGTTGGCTACCACGGACGGGCGGGAAACCCCAGAAGACAAACGGCTGCGGAGGGAGTCCGCTGCCAACGAGAGCAGGTATCAGTGCTGTTGGGCCTGGGAGGACGGTGATGCTATAGCCTGCCTCCAGTACCTGCCGAATGAGGCGGGCTCCGGGGTCGGAGATTCCAGGCGTACCGGCGTCACTCACTAGCGCGACGCTCTTCCCCTCCTGCAGGAGGCGCAGAAGCTCTGCAGCACAACGGGTCTCTGTGTGTTCATCGCAGCGTAGGAGGCGGCGGGGGACGATCCCATACGCTTTCAGCAGCAGCCCTGTTCGGCGGGTGTCCTCGCAGGCGATGGCTTCCGCGTTGTGCAGGACATGCAGCGCCCGCAGAGTGATATCCCCGCGGTTTCCAATGGGGGTCGGCACGACGTAGAGCTTATTCTGAAGGGGCTCCGGTGTCCACTCCACGGTCTTCGGCTCGTAGCTGTTGGAAAAACCGACGGAGGAGTGCGGCAGACTCTTCGGCCAAAACTCCCCTGCGGACGGCGCAACGGTGGTTGAGTCGCTCATCCTCCACGATGTTGTAGAGGGTTCCGCAGGCCCCTGCTCGGAGGTCGGGGGCGCCGTAGACCAGACGCTGGATTCGTGACCAGACAATCGCTCCTGCACACATAGGGCAGGGTTCCAGGGTAACGTAGAGGGTGCAGCCTTCAAGGCGACGTCCGAAGTGTTTGGAGGCCTGTCGGATGGCGTTGACTTCAGCGTGGAGCGTAGCGTCCCCGCCGCGCTCAACAGCATTCCGACCACGTGCGACAATGCGTCCGTCTCGGACGATGACTGCGCCTACGGGGACTTCCCCATCATGGAATGCCCGTTGCGCCTCCAGCAGGGCTATTCGCATGAAGAGGACATCGGTTTCGACGCTCGTTGGGTCTAGGAGCCACGGGAGTACGAGGCAGAACTCCCGGTCTCCCTCTAGGACGTTGTAACGTTCTAAGTCCGAAAGAGGGATCCAGGCCACCTGGGAAATGCCTGTCCGTGGCTGGGGGACCCCAGTCCAGCTTTCTATGGCGTAGAAGTGGAGGCGGAAGCGCTTGCCGTCGGGGTACTCAAACTCCGTCAGCCAGAGGTTGGCTCCTACTTGGGCAGCAATGCCCAGCTCTTCTCGAAGTTCACGGCGCAGAGCCTCTTCAGGAGTTTCGTTGGGTTCTACCTTGCCACCGGGGAACTCCCACTGAAGCGGGTATGGGACATCTGGTGCACGCTGGCACAGGAGGACGTGCTGGTTGGACACGAGGACGCCGGCGACAACATCCACCGCCGTCATAGCGTCAGCCATTTGCCTGCCTGAGGGATGATAACGGTGTAGCCATACGCCTGCAGTTGCTGTCGGAGTAGCTCTTTGTTGGGGTTGCTCCCCATGAACGAGCACAATCGTCGTGCTGGTGAGGAGCGGGCGAAGATAGTGCAGGAGTCTCTCTCCATCGGCATGAGCGCTCAAACTAGGGAGTTCCTCTACGTGGGCATGGACTGTGTACGACTCTCCGAAGATCCGCACTCGCCGTTCTCCTTCTACCAGGCGGCGTCCTAAAGGTATGGGCAGCGTTGTGGCCAACGAAGAGGATGAGCGTACGCGGGTTCCCGATGTGGTGCTTGAGATGGTGCAGGATGCGCCGGATTCGCACATCGCCGAGCCGGCAATGACAGCATACGGTGGGGCTTCACGGAGGGTTGCTTTGGATTCTTCTACGCTCTGGGTAAAGCGCAGATGTGGAAAGCCGAATGGATCGGGATCCGAAGCGAGAAGCTCCTGAACGGTCTGGTTGAATTCCGCCAGATGGGTCCGGAAGAGCTGGGTTGCTGCTGCGGCCAGCGGACTGGCGACGAAGACAGGGATCGGTGGGAGCTGCCCCGCGTGTGCCAGTGCGTTGAGGTGGAAGAGGAGCTCTTGGGTTCTCCCAACGGTAAAGGCAAGGATGAGGAGCACACCTTTTCGACGGGCAATCTCGTGGAAGATGTCACAGAGCCGCTGACGGACAGCCTGGCTTCCTTCGTGTCGGCACCCAGCGTATGTGGACTCAGCAAGCAGGAGGTCCACAGGTTCCGGGGGAGCAGGGGGAGAGAGTAGAAGAGGGGATTGGCGGCCGAGGTCGCCAGTAAAGCCTACGCGGACCGTACGCCCGCGCTCAGGGAGTTAGGAGTATCTGCGCTGAGCCTAAGATATGCCCTGCCTGACGTAGGCGCAGTAGAACCCCCGGTGCGATCTGCACGGGCTCCTCGTAGGCAATCGGGAAGAAGCGCGCCATTGTGCGCGGTACGTCTTCCCCGCAGTATAGTGGAACGATGTGCTCACCCCGCTCCTGGAGTAGGTATTCGGCATCCTTCTCTTGGATCTGGGCGCTATCGGCAAGGAGGATGGCGCAGAGGTCTTGGGTTGGTGGGGTTGCGTAGATCAGCCCTGGGAAGCCATGCTTGACGAGTGTGGGGAGATTGCCCGAGTGGTCTATGTGGGCATGGGAGAGCACGACAGCATGGACGTCTGTGGGAGGGATTGGGAGAGTGCAGTTCCGCTCGTATGCTTCTGCCTGTCGGCCCTGGAAGAGTCCGCAGTCCAAGAAGATGTAGTGGCCGTTGACATGCACGATGTGGAGCGAACCGGTAACGGTCTGCGCTGCACCCCAGAAGCCGATTTCCATTACTGCTGTGCATCTGTCATTTGCTGGTAGGCCTCGAGGTAGGAGCAGTAGGTTGCTTCGTCGAAGCAAACGATGCGGACACGCTCGATATCTGGAAACTTGAGCAGCCCGGCAGCGAGCTCCCGCAAGGCAATGCGGCAGGCCCGGTCGACGGGGAAGCCGTAAGCCCCGGTGCTGATGGATGGGAAGGCGATGGTGCGGATGCCATGCGTGTGGGCGAGCTCCAGCGCACGGCGGTAGCACGATGCTAAGGTCTCGTCTTCGCCGTGAGTTCCACCACGCCAAATCGGCCCAACGGTATGGATGACGAAGCGGGCCGGGAGGCGATAGCCTTTCGTGATGACAGCATCCCCAGGGGCACAGTAACCAATTTGTCGACACTCCTCCGCTAGCTCTGGTCCTGCTACACGGTGAATCGCTCCACAGACACCACCACCTGGAAGCAGTGCTGAGTTGGCAGCGTTGACGATTGCGTCTACCTGTTCCGTTGTGATGTCTCCGCGCACGATCTCAATCCGCTCCAACATGGTAGGCGAACAGCGATAGTGGAACTAGCTATGCGGGGGTCTCTGAGATAGGATTGCCGGAGGAGATCGGCTCTTCCTCTGCCTCTGGCGGAGGGGCAGGCGTCAGCTCGGAGTGGCACTGCGGACAGTGCCAGAGAGTAACCCACTCGCCATCGGACCATCGTCCGCGCTCCTCAACGTACGGATGGCTGCACTGAGGACATGGCGAGGGAAGAGGACGGTAGCGGGATGCATAGCGGCAGTCGGGATAGCGCGAACATCCCCAGAAGCGCCGCTGATGGCGGTCCATCCGTTCGACAAGCTCTCCTTCGCCGCACTGTGGACACCGAACGCCAGAGCTCAACGGGCGGGTACCGTTGCACTCGGGATAGCGCGAGCAGCCGTAGAAGGCACCATACCGACTCTGCCGCAGCACCATCGGTGCTCCGCAGGTTGGGCAGGGGAGGTCGGCCCGCGGCTCTGAGGGCTGCGCGGATTTTGGGAGCGGCTGGGTCTTGCCGCATTGTGAGCATCGTAGGTATCGCTTCCCTCGGCGTGAGCGTGCAACCTGCATCGGCACGCCGCATGCGGGACAAGCGAAAGGAGACCGCAGCGACTGCTGTGCTCGTTCCAGGGCGCTGCGGAACGGGCTGTAAAAGCGCTCCAGCACAGAGCGGTAACTGGCCTGTCTTTCTGCAATGGCATCCAGGTCTTGCTCCATAGCAGCAGTGAAGCCAACGGAGAAGATGTCCGGGAAGAAGCGCACCAAGATGTCGTTCACCTTCCGTCCCAGCGGGGTTGGGACCAACTGTTTGCGCTGTCGACGGACGTACTGGCGTTCGAAGAGCGTGCTGACGATCGTGGCGTACGTACTTGGCCGTCCGATGCCGAGCTCATCAAGCTCTTTGACAAGGGTGGCTTCTGTGTATCGAGAAGGCGGCTTCGTCTGGCTTGGCTTGACCTCCCACGTCTGGAGACTCAGTGAAAGCCCTTCGGTCAGCTCGGCTGGGAGCGTCTGGCGCTCTTCTTCGTCGTCTTCATCGCTGAACTCAGCATAGGCGCGGAGGAAGCCGTCGAAGAGGATGCTACTACCGCTAGCGCGGAAACGGAAATCGTCCCCAGCGATGATGACCGTAACGGACTCCAGCTCTGCTGCTTGCATCTGGGAGGCTAGGAAGCGGGTGTAGATGAGCTCGTATAGCTCTGCCAATTCCTCCGGTAGGTACGGGCGGACGCGCTCTGGGGTGTACTCCAGGTGGGTAGGCCGGATCGCTTCGTGGGCATCTTGGACATGGGCGGATTTGCTGGTGTACTGTGGTGGTTCCGGCGGGAGATACTCGGTGCCAAAGAGATTTGCAATGGCGGTACGGGCAGCCTGCTGGGCTTCGTGGCTGACGCGCATAGAATCGGTGCGCATGTATGTGATGAGCCCTTCGGGCCCTTCGCCTCCTACGGTGACGCCTTCGTAGAGCTGCTGTGCCAAGCGCATTGTCTGCCGTGGCGAGAGTCCAAGCCGGCGCGAGGCCTCTTGCTGGAGGAGGCTGGTCGTGAACGGTGGGGGAGGCTGACGCTTCTGCCGCCGCTTGCGGACTTCGGCTATCTCCCAGGAGGAGCATCTGCGGAGCGCTTCCAGTACTCGTTCGGCTTCTGCCTCCGAGCGGAGATAGTGGAGGTTGCTGAGCTGTTCTGGCGACAGTTCGTGCATCGAACCCTCAGGGTTCCGAATGGGCTTGCCGTGGTAGGCAATAAGCTCGGCCCAGAATCCCTGACCTGAGGGCAGAAGGAAGTAGGCACGGATGCGCCAGAAGGGAATGGGCTGGAAGCGTTCGATGCTCTCTTCGCGTTCGCAGATGAGGCGGAGTGCCACCGATTGGACACGGCCAGCGGAGAGGGCATGCGAGACTTCGTGAGCCAATGCGTCGCTCAGCCATGGAGAGATCTCATAACCGATGAGGCGGTCCATGACGCGGCGAGCCTGCTGGGAGAGGACAAGGTCACGGTCGAGCTCCCGCGGCTGCGCAATGCCGTTCTGGACGCCGGTCTTGGTGATCTCGTAGAAGAGGACACGGCGGATGTTCGGGTTGATGGGATGGAGCTCTTCAGCGAGGTGCCAGGCGATAGCCTCCCCTTCACGGTCTGGGTCTGTTGCTAGCAGAATGCTGTCGACGCTTGCAGCAAGAGCTTTAAGCCGCTCGAGGGCTTTACGGCGTTCAGGGATGAGGATATAGTAGGGCTGAAAGCCACGCGCAACATCCACCCCTAAGCTGTGCTCTGGCAGGTCCTTGATGTGGCCTAGGGATGCCTCCACAGTGTAGTCCTTGCCAAGGTAATGCTGGATTGTCCGTGCTTTGGCTGGAGATTCTACCACCACGAGGTGCCGGGCAGAAGTCGTCGTAGCTATCGTTGAAGCTGCCGAAGATTGGCGATGCGCTACCTTGCTAGCTGTTTTCCGCTTACTCTTTGTCTGCTGCCGTGGCATCGCTCCTGCCTGAACAGTCGCGGAGTATAGACGCTAAGACATACCGGTGTCGTGAGCGTTGTAGGGGTTCGCCAGTAGGGATGGCTATGGTTAGTATTTTCGCCGTACACGAACCGTTGCAGCGTAAGGACAGATGTGGCGTTGTGGGCTGATCCTCGGAATTGCTGCTATCTGCGCGGTAGCCCGGGAGCTCCTCTCGGCGCGGCTCTTCCTGCAGTCCAGCGAGCAGGTCTTGGCTCCGCAGGTAGCGGTACGGTATTGGGTAGACAGGCAAGCACTCCATGCCGTGGCAAAGCTGCCAGTTGCGTCGCTGGAGCTTCGGGACTTTCCGGTAGGTAGCGGAGAAGAAGCCACCGTTGCTCTTCAGCGCAGCCGTTCGGTAGTGGATGGGCAGACCCAGTGGTGGCGCGGAGTGCGTCCGGCCCGCCCTGGACAGTTAGAACACCTTGAGCCGATGCCTGGCCGAGCTCAGTATGTCTTCACCGGTACGATCGTCGGCGAGCAGGGTTCGAGGGTCGTGCTGAGCATCGTCGGTGGGGAGCTCTACGGCATAGTGTGGCGTGCGGATGGCCGCCGGTTCGCATTGGTCCCAACGGGCCAGAGGCAGGGAGAGCGCTATGAGCATGTCTTCGGCTCGGATGCTCTCCGCGAGCTCCGACCCTGGATCTGTGGGATTGAGCAGACAGCGGAGTATTGGGAGCAACTTCGCTCTTTCAAGGAACCACTACCGCCACTACCGCAGATGGTGACTCTGAAGGTGGCAAGGGTTGCTGTGGAGACGACCTCTTCGCTCTACCAGCGCCTCAACAGAGACTACGACCGAGTTGCTGCTTACGTGGCTTCGGTGTTTGCGATGGTGAGCCGCATCTACGAGGACGAGGTCAACGTCACGCTGGAACTCTCGTGGGTGCTCATTTGGATGGCTCCTCCCGACGGGGAGGAGGACCCGTACGTGAGCGACAACAACAACGACATCGGTGCGCTCTTGGGTGAAGTCGCATCGTACTGGAATGCCAATCGCCGGAATGTTCCGCGCGACCTTGTCCACGTGATGAGCGCTCCTGGCGGGACAATGGTCGGCGGGATCGCACGCCTTAACACGCTGTGTGATCGTGGAGGGGCTTACAGCATCAGTGGTGTCCGAGGGAGCTACCAGTACCCCACGCTGAGCTACACGTGGGATGTGCATGTCGTCGCTCACGAAATTGGGCATGTGTTCGGTGCTCCCCATACGCATGCTTGCGTGTGGAGTCCACCGCTGGATACATGCGTTACGCAGGACGGGCAGCCCTATCCAACGCCGGACGCCTGCTATCGGTCCCCGATTCGACCGCGCAGCTCGTGGGACGGAGGAAGCATCATGAGCTATTGCCACTTGGTGCAGTCAGATGTTGCGCTGACGTTTCGGCCACGTGTGGCCGTTGTCATCCGGAACAGCCGTGCTGAGAGCTGCTTGCCCGTGCCGACGGCACCCAAACTCCTCCTTCAGCACCCTGTCGGGAACCAAAACTTCCGAGGGGGAGATACCGTGGAAGTCCGCTGGACCTCCGCACAGGTCCAAGTTGTAGCCATCGAGTACTCCACGGACACCATGCGGACGTGGCAGCGCATTGCTTCGGGAGTACTGGCAGCGCAGCGGAAATACCGGTGGGTAACGCCGCAGCAGACCTTTCCTCGGGTGTGGTTGCGGATCTACGACGTGACGAATCCGCAAGTTGGGGATACAACGACGGCGAGCTTTGCGCTTGCTGTCCCAACTGTCTCTCTCAATACCCCACGGGGTGGGGAGCGGTACGGCCACCGGGAGCGGGTCAGCATTGAGTGGAGCACGACTCTGGTCCCCGCGGTCCATCTGCTCTTTTCGTCCGACGGTGGGACTCGGTGGGATACGTTAGCGAGGGCCACAACGGCACGCTCGTACCTATGGACTGTCCCGACGACGATCGTGACAGACCGAGCAGTGGTGCGGGTTCAGGATACGGCAGATCTAAGGGTGGCCGATCAAAGCCAGCCATTTGCTATTGGAGCGCCGGTTTTGGAGCTTTTGGCTCCAAATGGAGGCGAGCGGTGGGCGGTTGGGAGCCAGCAGCGGATTCGGTGGTGTTCGGATTTCCTCAGCCGCCTGCGGATTGAGTATTCCACCGATGGTGGACAGAGTTGGATCGTCGTCCGAGCCTCCCAAGAAGCGGCGCCGCAGGAGTACCTCTGGCAAGTGCCGAATACGCCAACAGAACAGGCGTTGGTGCGGCTACGCAACGTGGCAAATCCCAGCCAGACTGTTCAGAGCGCTGCTGTCTTTGCCATCGAACCCGCTTCTTCTGTGTCGCAGGGTGACCGATCCATTCCAGTGCAGCCGCCGTCCGCCGTGGTAGAAGGCTCATGGGCGTGGATACGGATTCGCGCGGAGGAACCTCTCGGGAGGGTCCGAGTCCGGCTGGCTACGCTCCTTGGGCAGCTCATTGATGAAGAGCGCTGGGAGGAACTGCCAGCGGGGGAGCAGGTGCTGAGTGTTGCGCTTCCGACCAGGCTCCCCAGCGGACTGTACGTTCTGCAATTCTTGTCCGATCGTGCCCAATGGAGCCTGCCGCTGAGGGTCATCTGGTAGGGGACTAGACCATGGGGGCGATTGCAGCAGTGGTTGCACAGGTACTGCCGCTGCTGCCGCGGCAGCTCGTGTGGGCAGTAGGGCGCCGCTACATTGCTGGTGCGGAGCTGAGCGACGCTGTGCGGTGTGCTGCCACCTTCGCTGCTCAAGGCATCCGGAGTACGTTAGACGTGCTCGGGGAGTTCGTCACAGACTGGGCCCAAGCGCAGCAGTATGCTACACAAGCGTCGGAGGTGCTTCAGGCGATAGCACAGCATCAGCTACCAGCCTACCTGTCTGTGAAGCTAACAGCGCTTGGCGTCGATATCGACCGTGAGGCCAGCTACGGACTGCTACGGGGACTTGTCGAGCAGGCTCGCCAGCTAGGGCTCTTCGTGCGGATAGACATGGAGAGTTCGCCGTACACGGACACTACCTTCGCGTTCTACCGACGACTCCGTGGTGAAGGCTACGACAACGTTGGCATCGTCATTCAGGCTTACCTTCGGAGAAGCCGAGCCGACGTGGAGTCGCTCCTACCGTTGCGACCGTCCATACGGCTGTGCAAGGGCATCTACATCGAACCTCGAGAGATCGCCTACCAGAGCCGAGAAGAAGTCCGACGGAGCTATAAGGAGCTCCTGGAACTCATGCTGCGGCATGATATACCGACGGCCATTGCTACCCACGACGAAGAGCTGCTACGCTTCGCAGAGGTAGCGCTTCGGCGATACGAAGTACCACCCGATCAGTACGAGTTCCAGATGCTCCTGGGTGTCCGCCCGGAGCGTCGTCGCCTTCTGCGGCAGCAGGGCCATCCAGTGCGGGTCTACATCCCGTTTGGGCATAACTGGTACGGCTACTCCCTGCGGCGTCTGCGGGAGAATCCTAACATTGTCGGGCATATCCTCCGAACCCTCCTCCAGTTCGATCGGCAGCGGTGATGGGCACCATGCGGGGCTGCCGCCTTGGCCTCTTGCTCCTCGTCTACTTCAGCATCGGCTCATGCCAGTTCCAGCAGCAGTCGGCCCAACGGGATGCCCAGTCGTTCATCACGATTGGGACCTTCAACATCGAGTGGCTGGGCGACGGAATCAACGACCGCAAGCCTCGTACAGAAGAGGACTTGCGGCGTCTGGGGGAGCTCATTCGGCGCTCAGGCGTAGACCTCCTGGGGGTGCAGGAGGTGGAGAACGACCGGGCCCTGCGGCGGCTGCTGCGGTATCTGCCGGATTTTGAGGGCATCGTTGGTTCCCTGGGAGGACAGCAGAACCTCGGACTCCTCTATCGCCGCTCGGTGCAGGTTCGCTCCCTTGGGGAGTACACGCCGTTGATGGTTCAGCCAGGGCGGACCCGACCAGGCCTCTTGGCATACTGCCGTGCCGGGAATGCGGACTTCTACCTGATGGTGGTCCACTTGAAGTCTACCTCACGCTACGACGACACTCCGGAGTTGCAGGTGTTGTCTCGTCAGCTACGCCTCCGACAAGCGCAGCGTCTCTCCCAGTGGGTGGATTCGCTGCTGGCAAGATCGAGGGAGAGGGACATCGTGATCGTTGGGGATTTCAACGACACTCCGCGTCGGCGGAAGTACCCGACTCTTACCCCACTACTGGAGAACCCCGCGTTGGTGTTTCTTACTGCGGAGCTACGGAGCTGCCGATATGAGCGGGCGTATGTGATTGACCACGTGGTTGTCAGCAGTAGCTTCCGGCAGCGCTTCCGTTCGGGCAGCGCCCATGTCGTGAACTTCTATGCCCAGTACCCCTTCTCCGAGGCCGAGCGCCTTTCCGATCACTGCCCTGTGGTGGCGCAATTCGACGTGACCCAGCCCGATAATGACTGACGTCGCTGTTCTGGGAGCAGCGCGTAGCGGGATAGCAGCCGCTCGATTGGCCCGGCGATTGGGACTGTCGGTGTTTGTCTCCGAGCGCTTGCCAGCAGAGCAGTGTCCAAGGGCAGCTCAGACACTGCAGCAAGAGGACATACTGGCTGAGTTCGGAGGGCACAGTCAGCGTGTACTCCAGGCAGCGCAGATCATCATCTCCCCTGGAATCCCTCCACACGCACCGATAGTGCAGCAAGCCCTATGCCGGAGGATTCCAGTCGTCTCGGAGCTGGAGTTCGCCTGGCAGCAGCTTTCTGGGCAGAGGGTCGTGGCCGTGACAGGAACAAACGGCAAGACAACGACCACAGCTCTTCTGGGGTTCATCCTCCGGCAGGCCAGTAAGCCGGTAGTCGTCGGTGGTAACATCGGGACACCACTCTCAGAGCTTGTGTTGCAGGGAATCCCGCCGGAGGCAATCGTCGTTCTGGAGGTCAGCAGCTTCCAGCTCCAGTTCTGCTACCGCTTCCGACCCGATATTGCCGTGCTGCTAAACATTACGCCGGACCATTTGGACTACCATGGAAGCTTTGCTGCCTATCGCCGTGCGAAGTGGCGGATCACAGCACAGCAACGCCAGGAGGATTTGCTAGTTTTGAATGCAGATGACCGGCATGCTCGTGCAGCGGAGCGCCGGACGCGAGCACGGTGTGCCTACTTCGGACAGAGGCCCGTCCCGCAGGGTGCCTATGTCCGAGGCAAGGACATCGTGATTGTGTGGCAGCAGAGAGAGGAAGTGGTGATGCGAACCGACGAGGTGCGCCTGCCAGGGGTGCACAATCTCTACAACTCTCTGGCAGCAGCGGTGGCGGCTCGGGCACTGGAAATCCGCAATGAAGACCTCCGCGACAGCCTTATGCGGTTTTCAGGCGTGGAGCACCGGCTGGAGCTCGTCCGTCGGTGGCGGGGAGTAGACTTCATCAATGACTCCAAGGCAACCAACGTCAGTGCCGCTTGGTATGCCCTCTCCAGCTACACTCAGCCGATTCTCTGGATTGCCGGAGGACGTGGGGAGCACAACGACTACAGCCTACTAGACGACCTCGTGCGCCAGCGGGTTCGGATGCTCATTGCCATCGGCGAAGAGGCGGACGCTCTCTTTGCACATTTCTGCACGATGGTCCGGTGCCAAAAGGCAAGCTCCCTGCAGGAAGCAGTCCAGATTGCGGCTCACGCTGCTCAGCCGGGGGATGTAGTGCTCTTTTCGCCGGCGTGTAAGTCGTTCGACATGTTCCTCAACTTCGAGCACCGCGGCGAGGTCTTCCGCCAGGCAGTGTGGGAGCTACCAGAGTGAGCATGTGCTATCGGTTGCGCGGACGTCCGCGCCAGTAGGTCGCTCGTCCAGCGGCATCGTGCACGGAGAACTCTACGCTGGTGGCTGGACCCACGCTCTCTATGACGAAGCTCTGTTCCGTCACGACCCCGTAGGGCTCGACTGTGTAGCGGCGTCGGTTTCCGTAGAGCTCGCGGACAGCCCCATCACGGCAGCGGAGCTCGCAACGGTTGGGCTCGCTTCGGACTGTGCCGAAGCACCGCGTTCGGGCCACAAGTGTTGAGCCTTCGGCAAGGACTTCCACTACTTCCGGCGCGGGAAAGTCGCGGATGGGTATGCGGAACTCGTCAACCAGGCGGTCGTTGACGAAGCGGCGGAGGAGGAGGGTTGTTCCGGTATCGGCCAATTGGGGAGAGATAGAGAGGGGCGTGCCGGTGGAGGATGCCCACAGGCGGTTCCCATCCCACAGTTCGGCGCGGGTGCGTTGTCCACGTAGGCGGAGCGCGGGGTCGATGGTGTAAGTGCGCTCTGGGTAGAGCTCCAAGGGTACCTCTGGATTAGGTAGGGCACGAGCTGTGACACTGAGGCTGACGCTGCTTTGCTGTCCGTCGCGGCGGAGCAGTGTAAGGCGGATGTCCATCGTCCCTTCGCGGGGGGCTACGCCGCCAAGGCGCACGGCGTTGTCTGTGTAGCGGATCACGGTTGCAGTGCCTCCGGCGGCGCTTGTGACTTGAATCTCTGGGGGAGCGGCCAAATCAGCAGGGAGGCTCGCCCCATAGACGAGGATGTCTAGCTCCCACGAGCTGTATGGGGCGGTCTCTAGGACGGTATCTGGTGCCACCAGCAGTAGGGGTGGTGGAGGGGCAGGCTGCGACGCTATAGCTGGTGGTGCAGGCTCTGGCTGGGTGCCCGCTTGAGAATGGGCTAAGACGCTAATGCGGAGCGCTGCAGAAAGGCGCTCCGTGAAGTATCCTAATGGGCCGGAGTGGCGAAGCAGGAGCCACAGTGTGTAGACGTGTTCTCCTGGCGGAAGCACCGGCCTCCACCAAGGGAAACGCCAGAGTATTCGGAAGCAGCGTTCCTGCGGAGAATGCTCGGCGAGGATTGGGGCTACGTCGCTGGCTTCGGAGCGCCAAATCGTATGTCCTGCGGAATCCAACTGCAGAGAGAGCCGTGCGGATTTCAGCGGACGAGAGTATCGTAGCTCTGCAACGGAGTCGTAGTGTCGGAGAAATCTGCGGCCACTGCTGTCAACGATGATGCAGCGGAGTTCGGTGGGCTGCAGAGAGAACTCCACGGCTGCGGGCTCGTCAGGCGACGGCGTGCGAGGTCGGTCCGTCGCCCGTGGCGCGGGGTCAAGGAGCAGGAAGAGGGCAATCAGGTAGAGCACGAAGTACGGTTCCACGCGCCGCAGAGAAGGATGCATCATTCGGCGGTGTCCCGTCCGCCTCTGCTCAACTTCTCCCTAACAGCATCGCTGAGGAGTTGCTCTAACTCCTGGCGGACCAGGCTCCGAAGCTCCTGGGTGCGCCACTGCTGGAGTTCCTGTGTTGTCTGCCGGAGTAACTGGACAAGCTCGCCGACGGATCGGGTCAGTTGGGCTACGCCTTGCTCCAATGTAGCCGTCTGCCCCCGCGAGTGGCTTAGAATTTCGGCGATGTCAGCAACGTGTGAGGCCATTCCTTCGATGTGTCCTGTCAGAGCTTGCAGCTCCTTCGGGCTTTGGGGAGCTTCCACGGGTGCAGCGAGCGACGCCAGCGCAAGTAGGAGGAGGAGCACTGCCTCAGCAGCAAATCCCACTATGAGGAGTTCGGTGCTGACGGCATCTGCAAAGCGCCGGAGACCAACCAGGAACAGTAGCAAGGCGGCCCCAGCATAGACAGCGCTGGAGATCCAGTGTGAATAGAACGGAACCACAACGGCGCGCCACCAGATTGCGATCCCCTTGCCCCAGCCGTTTTGGGGAAGTCCTTCTTGAGGGTCACCGTAGATGCTAAGGCGGAGCGTGGAGGTTAGGGCGGAGAGCCTTCCTCGAGTGCTGAGGAGTTCCCGTGCTCGCTCCGAGAGTTGGGAAGTGGAGTCCCTTATGTCCGCGTGCGCCATAGGATGACGAGGCCAATGAGCAAAAACAACCCATTTGCAAGCCATCCCGCCACTAGCGGCGGGAGTCCAGCAACAGCACCTGCTGTCTGGCTCATGCGGGCGACAACTAAGTAAACAAACGCCAGCACGGCTGCTGTCCCGAATTGAGCCGCTAGTCCCGCGCGACGGTAGACCGAAGCGAGCGGCACCGCAAGGAGTGCGACGATTGCATGGGCGAATGGCAAGGCGTACTCACTGACGTACCTCACCTGAAGTGCTCGCACGTCTTGGCCGCTGGTAGAGAGGGTGGCAATGTACTGGGAGAGCTCTGGTAGTGTCATTTCTGCAGGGGTATGCTGGAGCTGCAGGATGGTCTCGTGCCGAAGACGCAGAGCCAGTGTCAACTCAGGAAAGGCCCGCACGGTCGATCCTCCTCCGGCGTAGTGCCGCTCACGGACGTCCCACAATCGCCATCGCTGTAGGGAGCTGTCCCACACCATCTCGGCTGCCTCTATACGGCGCAGCAGCCGGGGTGAGGATTCTGAGGAGTACTCCTCTACGGCCACCCCATAGGCTCGTTGGCGCTCGGGTTCGTAGCGCTGGATGAGAATGGTCAGCGTGGGACTCTCGCGGAAAGCTAAGTGGAAAAGCGTGGAGCTGCCAGGCGAGCGATGGAGGTATCGTCGTTCAATGCTGAGCTTCCGCTCAGCAGCCTTCGGTACTATCCAGCCGTTGAAGCCGAGCTGCAGTAAGCTCAGCGAGAGCGCAGCACCGACAACGGGGCCGGTGATCTGGTGGAGTCCTACCCCGGCCGCCTTCATTGCGGTCACTTCGTGGCGCTGCGTCAGGCGGCCGATCCCAAAGAGGCATGCCAGGAGGGTAGCCACCGGGGCGACGTACTTCAACATCTCCGGCAGGAAGAGGAGGTAGTACTCCACGATGACCGCGGGTGGTGTGTTGGTGTCCAGGAAATCGTCCAAGTTCTCGATGAGGTTGACCACGATGAAGATGATGCAGAGCGCTGCAATCCCGAAGCCAAAGATTGCAGCAATTTGGCGTACGATGTAGAGTGTCAGCTGCCACATAGGTGCTGCGCCGCTCGCAAATTTAGGCGGCCCCTCGTCATTACCTCTGGAGCGCCAAGGACACATGGAGTGGCAGCGAATCGAGAAAGCCTTCGCGCGGTACGTGCCGCTGTTGGACGACCCGGCAAACTTCTGGGCCTGCCTGCAGGTCCCGCTGACTCCGTGCATTTGGGTCAATCCCCTCAAGACCACGCCGGAAGCGCTACAGGCTTACTGTGCTGAGGAGGGATTCGAACTGGAGGCAGTGCCGTGGTATCCGGGGGCCTTCCGGCTGCGGAATTCTGACCGTCCGGGTGCTACACTGCCCTTTATCGCGGGGTGGTACTACGTCCAGGAAGAGATCGCTATGGCGGCTGTGGTGGCGCTAGACCCGCAGCCGGGGGAACACGTGGTGGACCTATGCGCTGCCCCAGGGGGGAAGACCGCCCAGCTTGCTCTCCGTGTCTATCCCGCAGGGAGCGTACTGGCCAATGAACTCCAACGGGAGCGCTTGTCGAGCTTGCGGACGACGGTTGACCGTCTGGGGCTGGTCAATGTCCTGGTGACTTGGCACGACGGACGCTTCCTGCCTCTTCCTGAGGGCGTCTGGGACCGCGTACTGGTGGATGCTCCCTGTACTGGCGAAGGCACGGTACGAAAGGCGGGCCAGAGCTGGCGACCTGTGACGGACCGCTTCCGGCAGTACTGTACGGCCGTCCAGCGGGCTCTGCTCCGCCATGCCCTGCGGCTGGTCAAGCCGGGTGGAGTGGTCGTCTACAGCACATGCACCTTTGCCCCCGAGGAGAATGAGTTGGTGCTGGACGCGGTGCTTGGAGACTATGGAGTCATTGAGCCATACTCCATCCCTGAGCTCCAGGCGATGCCTGGGATCACGCAGTGGGAAGGAAAACAGCTGCGGAGCGATCTCGTCCACGCGTGCCGCTACTGGCCGCACTTGAACGACACAGGAGGCTTCTTCGTGGCCCGGATTCGACGCACCGATGTGCCTCTACCGCCTCTGCAAGCGAAGACGCTGCCTCGGCAGGCTGCCCCAATGGTCCCAGCTGCTCGGCTGGAAGGGATAGAGTGGATGAAGGCGCACTTTGGGATAGATCCAGAGCTGTTCGACCGTTACCGCTACTGGATGCGTGGGCAGGAGGTCGTATGGATGAGCACGCCTGAGACCACTCCGCCGTCGTTGCTCCCGCCGGAGAGCATCGGAATCCCGCTGCTGAGCTACAAGCGGCGCCATGTGAAGCCGAAGACAGCGGCCCTCCAACTACTCGGTGCGGCAATCCAGCGCCATGTTGTTGAGCTGCAGAGTCGTGAAGAAGCGCTTCGGTTCGTCAGTGGGCAGTCCCAGAATGTAGCTGCAGGGTTCTCAGATTCTGGCTTCGTCCACGTGCGCTACCGCGAGTTTGAGCTTGGCTGTGGGCTCTATGCCCGCGGACAGCTCCATTCCCAAATCCCTCGGAGTCTGCAGACCATCGTTGCGGTGGAAAATGGATGAGTTGGAACGCCAAGCGTGGGGACTCTCGTTGCTAGGAGTGCTATTGGGGCTTCTGCTGGCGGCGGTGGTATACTGGCTGACGGGCGTTGTGCTGCTGGTGCTAGTCTTTGCTCCGCCGTTGGTGATGTACTTACTGCGGCGCTGGCATCGCCGCAGGGACGTAACTGGAAATGGGTATCCGTTCCAGCCCTGGTGAGCGATGAGGACATTGGTGCAGCGTGTGCGTTACGCTCGCGTTCGGGTCGATGGAGAGGTAGTCGCGGAGATTGGTCCAGGACTCCTCGCATTCGTCGGCTTTGCCTCAACGGATACCCTGGAGGTGCTCCGTTGGATGGCGCATAAGCTCTTCCACTTGCGGGTCTTCCCGGACGCCGAAGGGCGGATGAACCTCTCTGTGCGGGAGGTTGGGGGAGGGGTGTTGGTGGTGTCACAGTTTACGCTCTACGGCGACGTCCGACGTGGCTTTCGCCCGAGCTTCACCGATGCTGCTCCGCCAGAACAGGCTCGACAGCTCTACGACCAGTTCCTCCTCTTCTGCCGTGACTACGATGTTCCTGTAGCTTCGGGCATCTTCGGGGCGATGATGGAGGTGGAGCTCCTCAACGATGGACCAGTCACGATCTGGATTGAACGCGAGGCAGCCGAGTAGATGCTCCGCATCGTCCTGCTGCGGCTTAGCTCGCTTGGTGATGTCCTGCTGATGACCCCTCTGATTCGGCAGCTGCGGCGGCATTTCCCGACAGCCGAGCTCGTTGCCGTGGTCCGATCATCCTACCGCGAGCTGCTGGCGTACAACCCGTATTTGACGGCTGTGGTGCCCTACGAGGCCTCCGGTGGTTTCTGGAGTGCCCAGAGGGAGCGCCGTCTACTGCGAGCTGGACTGCTTAATCCCAGGGAGCAGTTGTGGATTGTGGATCTCCACCGCAACTGGCGGACAGCGTTTCTACGCTGGGGACCGCGGGCTCGCCTCTTTCGGGCTCCGAAGGCGCGCTGGAGGAAGCTCTTACTAGTATGGGCCAAGCGATGGGGATGGTGGCGACTGCCTTCAGTGGTGGAGCGGTATCGGCAGGCCGTTGCGGAGCTCGGTATCGAAGATGACGGACAAGGGCTAGAGTGTTGGCTGCCGGAGGAGCGAACGGCAGAGGTCTATCCGCCTTCGCTGCGGTCCTGCCCACGGCGGTGGGAGCGGATTGCGCTTGTGCCTGGTGCCCGGCATCAGACGAAGCGGTGGCCACTGGAACGGTTCCAAGCGCTCGGACGGCTGCTGCGACAGCGGGGATATGAACTCGTCGTGGTTACGGATCCTGGCGACGCCCGCACTCATTCCCTGCCTACCGAAATCGGCTCGGATGTGGAGCTTGTTGTGACCAACTCCCTCCTAGAGCTTGCGCGTCGGCTGGATGGGGTGGACCTCGTTGTGGGGAATGACAGTGGTATCATCCATTTGGCCGCAGCACGGCGGGTTCCGAGCGTTGTCATCTTTGGCTCGACGGTACCAGAGCTAGGGTTTGAGCCGGTCGGAGTGCTGCACGTTGTAGTGCAGTACCCGCTGCCTTGCCGTCCCTGCACTCACATTGGCCGGGAGCGGTGCCCATTGGGGCATTTCCGCTGTATGACGGCGTTGGAACCCCACCATGTGCTCCACGCCATAGAGGTGCTGCAGCAGTGGTGCTCAGCAGGTACTCAAGCCCCATGGGGGCCTACCTTGGGAAGCGGAGCGCGATCGCGTACGTAGTGGTCCAGCCACCACCGGATGTCAGCAAGGCTTTCAGCCCACCGGCCAGCTAGGACGTGGTCAGCGTTGTCGTAGAGGATGAGCTTGTACGGATGGAGCGAGCGCTGGAGGGCTAAGCCGAGGTAGAGTGCATGCTCAGGGGAGACTCGGCGGTCCCCGGTGCCGTGGAGTACTAGGAGTGGTGTCGTCTTGCAGAGTTCATGGGCCCAAAGCACCGCGGAGCGCTCCGCGGCCGCTTCCGAAGGGGAGACATGGGGCGGGAGGAAGCGGAGCATCGTCCGGTAGAGCGGATCGGTTTGGGGCAAGGCGTGGAGCATTGTAGGAGCACCAATCGTTACGGCAGCGCGGAAGCGACTCGTGCGACGCAGCATCTGTAGGGCCATCATCCCACCTCGGCTGCCACCGATGAGTCCGATCCGATCGGGATCAGCCCACGGGAGGCGCTCCAGGAGAGGGAGGAGGGCTAACGCATCGTCAACATCTGCTCCGCCCCATTCCTCCGTCCCCTCGCTGCCCCCAACGCCGCGGTATTGGCTAGCAAGCGCCACGTATCCCCAGCTTGCAAAGAGCCCGATGGTTGCTGCAGCAGTTCGTGCCGTCAGGGCCCCACGCTCGCCTGCCCCACCATGGTTGAAGATGAGTGCTGGGGCTGGCAAGTGCTCTTCAGGAGGTAGTGCCATAAACCCTCGGATTCGCAGGCCATCACTGAGGTACGTGATGCCGTAGAGCCGGACTCGGCAAAAGCGCTCGAAGGCTTCCGGAGAAAGGCGCCGCCGGTAGAGCGACCGGATGTTCGATGGGATCTCTACCGGCTGTTGGTCAACGAGTTGTCCGGTCATTCAGACTCACTGGCGATAGCGCTGCCGATACTTCTCCGACAGGCGCGTGTGGCGGCTACTGAGGTCAACAGCACGCCCTTGGATGAAAGCATACTCCACGCGGTTGGTGCGTACATCGAAGGGATCGCCAGAGCAGATGAAGAGTGTCGCGTCTTTGCCAACCTCCAGAGAGCCGACACGGTCAGCCACTCCCAGGATTTCTGCAGCGGAGAGTGTCACGGAGCGGAGAGCTGCTTCAGGGGAGAGGCCAAACGCTATAGCTGTGCCGAGGTTGAAGGGGAGATTCCGCTGAGGCCAAGTGTGCTCTTCGGTGATTGCGAACGGGATCCCTGCCTGTTCCAGTATCGCCGGAAGCCGATAGGCGATGTCGTACGGGTCCTCTTCGCGCCGAGGGAGTCGATGGACGTGCACGATGACGGCTGCTCGTGCTTCTCGTAACTCCTCCAGACAGCGCCATGCGTCAGCACCTCCAACGATCACACACCGAAGCCCGAAGTGTCGGGCGAAGCGGAGGGCTTCCAGAATCTGGGCATATTCGTCCGCTAGGATGAAGACCGGTAGCGAATCTCGGAAGACAGCCCGCATTGCCTCAAATCGCAGGTCTACCAGGTGAACTGTCCCAGCTGAGGCTGCCCGGTGGTATGCAAGGGCTTGTTCGAAGAAGTCGTAGAGCTTCTGCAGCCGTTCTCGCTGTTCCCGGCGACGTTCCTCCACAGAGCGCTGGTCCCACCAACTGCCACGGAGGCTCAGCGAGGGGAAAGAGACCACGATCCCGGCAACCCGTCGGAGGGTAGCATCTTCGTGGTTCCAGCCGTCCATATGCATCACCGAACTTCGTCCGGCAACGAGCCCTCCTAATGGGGCAACGTGGGCAATCAGGACGCCAGTAGAGCGGACGGTGGGAATGATTTCGCTATCGGCATTGTACGCGGTGGCTGCTACGACATTTGGATTGAAGTCTCCAACTTCAGCCACGTCTCGCGTAGCGCGGACGGCATCAATCTCGACGAGTCCCAGCTGCGAGAACGCAGTAATGAAGCCAGGATACACCTGCTTACCAGTGCAGTCGATGCGGAGGGCTGTCGGAGGAATGGTCACATCCTTCCCAACAGCAACAATGCGGCCCTTGTCGAAGACCAGCGTCCCACCCTCTATGATGCCGTGCGAGACGGTGTAGAGAGTCGCATTCACGAGGGCTATTGGCCTCTGCTGAGGTGCTCCAGGGACCTGGGCCAGGAGTATGCCGCTACAACAGAGCAGCAACAGAGAGACCACCATCGGGCGCCGCTCCTTGTGGACAGACCTCGGCGACTGTTGACGCAGGGCGGTAATGCTTGAGTGCCTCTGGGGCTCTAAAAAGTGAGATGCCCCTCGACAGTTGGCTGCCGAGGGGCACTCCCCTTCCCACCTTTCACCACCACAAAGGAGGCCATTAGGAGGCGCTACAAAATTACGCACTCGCAGCGATAGATGCAAGAGATCGGCACCGCGTTGTTGACGGGGCTATAGAGTTGCACGCAGGTGTAGTTTTGCAAGTTCTGGGACGATACGGAGAGTCGGATGTTTGAACGTCTGACTGAGCGTCTCCAGCAGGTCCTGCGTCGACTGCGTGGAGTTCGTAGCCTGAGCGCGGCCGAGTTGGAAGAGCCACTCCAGGAACTCCGCCGCGCTCTCTTGGAAGCAGACGTCCACGTCAGCGTCGTTCGGCAGTTCTTGGAGCGGGTCCGCGAACGAGCGGTTGGGGCACAAATACCGCCGATGGTACTACCGGAGCAGTTCCTGCTGAAGCTCGTCTACGAAGAGCTGCTGCAGCTCTTAGGGACGAAATGGGTACCGCTGCGCTTTGCCTCGAAGCCTCCGACACGGATTCTGCTTGTAGGTCTCCAAGGGTCTGGCAAGACGACGACAGCAGCCAAGCTCGCACTCTACCTCCGGCGACAGGGCCGACATCCCCTGCTGACGTCCGCTGACCTGCGCCGCCCTGCGGCTATTGAACAGTTGGAGTGCTTGGCAGCTCAGGTAGGCGTTGCCTTCTTTCGTCCCGAGGGGATTGCAGAGCCAGAAAGGGTCGTGGAAGCAGCACTTCACCGGGCACGTCTCGGCGCTCGCGATGTGGTGATTGTAGACACGGCCGGACGGCTAGCCGTTGATGAGCCTTTGATGCAAGAGCTGGTCCGAATCCGGGGAACCCTGCAGCCTGACGAGGTCCTCTTCGTCGGAGACGCTATGAGTGGCCAGGACATCCTGCCGACAGCCCAGGCTTTCCATGCTGCTGTTGGCTTGACGGGGATTGTGCTGACAAAGCTAGACGGGGACGCGCGGGGCGGAGCTGCCCTCTCTCTGCGGGCTGCGATTGGAGTTCCCATCAAGTTCTATGGCACCGGCGAGCGCCCCGAGGCGCTCGAACCATTCCATCCCGAGCGGATTGCTTCTCGAATTCTGGGCATGGGGGATATTGCGACGCTGGTGGAGCGGATCCAGCAACAGCTGATGGAAGCGGCTCCGAAAGCGCAGCCGCGCACAGCGGAGGAGGTCAACTTCGAGACGCTCCTGGAATACATCCGCTCCATCCGCCGCATGGGATCATTGACGGAGTTGCTGCAGCTTCTGCCCGGGGCAGCCCAATGGACAAAGGGGTTGACCCTGGATCCCAAGGCCCTGGTCCGAGCGGAAGCGATCATCCTGTCAATGACTCCTGAAGAGCGGCGCAACCCGCACTTGTTGAACGCCTCGCGGCGTCGCCGCATTGCCCGTGGTAGTGGCACAACGGTCCAGGAGGTCAATCGTCTTGTTGCGCACCTTGAGCAGATGCGGGAGCTACTTCAGCAGTGGCAACGCGGGCGCTTCCCGTTGGGGATCATCGGTAAGTTCCACAAACTGTGAGCACTGCTATCCATGGTAAAACTCCGACTGCGGCGCCGAGGGCGGCGCAACTATGCTTTCTACGACATCGTCGCCGCCGACAGTCGTGCCCCCCGCGATGGGCGATTCATAGAGCGGATTGGGTACTACGACCCAAACACGTCGCCCTCTACGATCGTGGTAAACCATGAGCGGGCAATCTACTGGTTGGACGTCGGCGCCCGACCGACGCACATTGTGCGGTTGCTCTTGAGTTACGACGGGGTCTTGCTCCGCCGCCGACTATTGAAGAGTGGGAAACCACCTGAGGAGGTGGAGCGACTGGTGGCCGAGCATCGAGAACGAGCTCGGCAGCGCTACTTCCGCCTCAAGGAACGACGCAAACTGCGTGAGAGGCGCCGGGCAGCGGCTGCAGAGGTAGAAGAGCAGTAGCCTCCAAATGGCTTGATGTCAGAGGCCTTCTACATCTACGGACGTCGCTCTATTGTGGAGGCGCTACGACAGGCTGCCAGAGTGCAGAAGCTTTACGTGCTCTACGGCAGTGCCGCGGACATCCAGGAGAGAGCACGACGTTCCGGTGTTCCCGTGTCCGAGCTATCGCGCCAGCGCTTTACAGAGTTGGCGCAAGCTGCGGGTACGACGCTGAAGGAGAGTCAAGGAGTCATTGCGTTGGTCTATCCGCTACCGGTGCTGAGTGCCGAGGAGCTTCTCGAACGTGCGGCTCCAACGGCTGAAGGCCTGCTGGTAGCCGTAGACGGCGTGGAGGACCCGCAGAACCTTGGGGCAATCGCGCGCTGTGCCGAGGCTGCGGGAGCTCAGGGCTTGATCGTACCGCGCCACCGTGCGGCTCCGCTGACCCCTGCTGCGGTAAAGGCGGCTGCAGGGGCATTCATGCATCTGCCGGTGGCCCACGTGGTGAACTTAGGGGATGTGCTTCGGCGCTTACAGCGGTTAGGGTGGTGGATTGTGGGCTCTGCCGTAGAAGGGGAGCGGCTCTACTGGGAGCCTTTGTACGACCGGCCTGTTGTGCTGGTCGTTGGTAGTGAGCATCGTGGTATGCGTCCGAGCATTCGGGCGTTATGTGATCTCATCGTGCGGATTCCGCTCCGTGGACGGGTGGAATCCCTCAATGCTGCTGCCGCTGCTGCCGTCCTGCTCTTCGAGATACAGCGCCAGCGATACCAGATCGGTCTCTGGTCCGAGTCGCTGAAGCTCGCCGATGTACCGAATTGACCAGCGTGATACGGAGGCCTTCGGGTTGCCAGCTTCGATTTGCTACACCTTCTCCTTCGAGCGGGCCGAGCGTCACCTCCTGGGCTTGCGGATAGAGGCTGAGACCCGCGGGGAGGATGCACTGGAGTTCGTCCTTCCTACCTGGACACCGGGCAGTTACAAGGTGCGCGAGTTCAGCACCCATTTCACGGTGGAGAATGCGCTGGATGAACGTGGGCGTATGCTGGAGGTGGAGTGGCGGGCAAAGAACCGTTTCCGTGTGTTCTGCCCAGGTGCGCAAAAGCTCTACCTGAAGGCCGTCTACTTCGCCAACGAGCGCTCCGTTCGGACAACCCACGTGAATCGATGGTCAGCCTTCATTATGCCCTCTACCTGCTGCCCCTACGTCGAAGGGCGGCTGCAGGAGCCTTGCCACGTTGTCGTGGAACACGACCCTGCGCGATGGCCTCGGGTAACGACTCCTCTGGCGCCGGTAGACATCGGATTCCCTCCGCGCTTCGGTGCTGTAACGTACGATGTCCTGGCGGACTCCCCTCTCCAGGTGGGTAGCCATCGCGTAGCTGCCTTCACTGTAGGGGACCGGCTCCATGAGGTAGCCATCGTCAGCGATGAGCCGGTTGACGAAGAGTGGCTCCTCCGGGCCGCAGAGCAGGTCGTCCGTGTTACCGCTGCATTCTGGGGAGGAGAGCTCCCGTATGACCGCTACGTCTTCTTCTTCCACTTCGTTCCCAATGGCTCTGGAGGGCTAGAACATGCTCGGGCACATGTCTTAGCAGTAGATCCCGCAGCATTGCGGGAGATTGCTGGGGTCCACCGGTTCTTACGGCTGCTGTGCCACGAGTTCTTCCACACATGGAACGGGAAGCGTATTCGCCCAGTAGGTCTAGGACCCTTTGACTACGAGCGCGAGCTCTATACGCCGCTGCTGTGGCTAGTGGAAGGAGTGACATCGTACTACGAAGTTATGCTGGCCTACTGGTGTGGCTTCCTCACGCGGCGTGAGCTTCTGGCACACCTGGGTTGGGAAGTGGAGCAGCTATCCCACGTCCCCGGGCGCTACTACCTCTCCGTTCGGGATAGCAGCATTCTGGCTTGGGTCAAGCTATACGCCAGGAGCCCTGATGGGCCAAATCGGTTCCCATCGTACTACCTCAAGGGGGCCCAGATCGCCTGGTTGCTAGATGCCTGGATTATAGCACAGACCCAAGGACAGAAGCGCCTCCAGGATGGCCTACAAGAGCTATGGCGCTGGACCCGTCAGCAGCCTGAACGTGGGTGGACCGAAGAGGAGATCGTAGCAGCATTAGAGGCCGGTACGGGTGTCGGTCTCAAGGAGCCCTTAATGGAATGGCTCATAGGGCGTGGCGAGTTGCCTTATGAGGAGGTGCTTCCGGCCATTGGGTTGCGGTTATCGTGGACTAGGGGTAGTGAGCAGGACCGGCTGGTTGGGGAGAGAAGTGTCTTCGGCCGCATCCCGACAGCTCGCTTCACAGGGCTAACACTTCGCCAAGAGGACGGCTCGGTCGTAGTGGAGGCGGTAGAGGAGTTCTCGCCTGCTGCCGCTGCTGGTATTGCCGTTGGCGATGAGTTGATAGCTGTGAATGGTATCCGGCTGCGGACTCCCGGACAACTGGAAGCGTTCCTCGGAATGGCGGAAGGTCCTGTTGAGATTCTAGCTGCTAGCGACGGACGACTCTATACAACGCAGTTGAGCTCAGAACCTCGCTGCCGTCCGCAGCTAGAGGTGGTTGCCACTGAAGGCAGTCCTCAGTTCCGCCTCCTGGAGACATGGCTGCGTAAGCCTCTGCTGGAGCCACAGCTGAGTGAAGCTGTCCCCTTTGCCTTGTGGTCCCCATGGGGTTCCGAATAGCGAAAGTTGCCGTAGGGGTATTGCTCCTCTGGACCTCCGGCTGCCAACTCTGGTGGAATGCGGAGGCCTACTTCAACACCTACTACAACATGCGCCGCCTTATGAGCGAAGTAGAGGAGGAGTTTGGCTACTACGATGAGACGCGTCGAGTGCAGCGCCCGCGTGTCATCGTGCCCGACCCTGCAGTTGTTCCAACAGCGCAGACAGGCGAAGTCCCGCCATTCCTCCAGGAGTTTGTCATTGACCCGCCGAAGCTCCAACCGGTCACACGGCAGTTGGACTCCATCCTCCAGAAGGGATCCAAAATTTTGGCCTTCCGCAGTCGGTCGGACTTCGTGGACGATGCCCTCTTCCTAATGGCGCAGGCCTTCTTCTATCGCAGCGAGTGGCTCCCTGCGCAGATTAAGTGCCAGGAGCTGCTGCAACTGTCGCCAAAGGGGGATTTGGCACCAGACGCCCAGCTACTATTGGCGAAGGCGTATCTGATGCAGCGCAAGGTCTCGCTTGGGCAGCAGGCTTTGTCGCGCGCGATTGATATTGCCTGGTACCGTCGGCGGTACGACGTGCTCAGCGAGGCTTTCCGGTTGCTTGCGGAACTAGCGCTGAGCCAGGGTGATGTAGAGGCAGCCCTCCGTCCCTATCGTCAGGCGATGTTGTTGGCACCGGACGGGGAATTAAGGGCTCGCTGGCAGTTTGAAATTGGAGCGATCTACTACCGCCTGGGTCGCTTTGCGGAAGCGGAGGCTGCCTTCGCTGAGGTCCTCCGACATAGCCCGTCGGTAGTGATAGAGTACGAAGCACAACTCTACCGGGCAGCGGCATTAGCGCGGAGTGGGCGCTTCCGAGAAGCTGACCAACTCCTAAGCAAACTTAAGCAGCGTCGTCGGTATGAGCAGTGGAGCAGCTACACCATAGCTCAGGAGCTGGCCCTTCGACGCCTTATGAAAGCCTCGGAGGATACCCTGCGGATGCTTGAACGGCGTGCAGACTCCGCCTTCCCTGGCAATCCGGCGCTGTTAGCGGTGCAGTATGAACATGCCCTACAGCTCCTGCAGCAAGGGGACTACCGACAAGCTCAGCGACTCTTCGCTCGTGCCAGCGTGACACGCTCCCCAGTCTTTGCCAAAGCTAGGGACTACAGCGAACTCCTAGTTCGCTGGGAACGGGCTATGGCAACTACAGCGGTTGCTCGGGGAGCTTCTCCCTCGACTCCCCTCTCGGATAGCCTCCGAGCCAAGCTCAGCGATGCTTTCTACGACTTAGGCCGGGTCCACAGCCGGTTAGGGAACCAGGACTCGGCACGGTACTACTACGATCGGGCTCTGCAGGTAGCCCCGGATACAGGCTTGCAGCGTCCTCGAGCACTCTTCGCACTAGCGTCGCTGCTTTCTGCTACAGGTCCATCATCGGTGGCGGATTCTCTGCTGGAGGAGCTCGTTGCATGCTGTCCAAAGACACCCTATGGCCGGGAAGCGCAGCTCCTACTGGGCTATACGCCGGAGGCGGTTGTAGATACTGCGGCAGAGCTCTACGAGTCGGGCCTGCGTCTGTGGCGGATTGGCGAGCACGCCTTCGCCCGAGAGCAATGGCGACGGGTTGTTAGCAACTTCTCCACATCCCCTTCAGCCCCCCAGGCCCTGTATGCGTTGGGCTGGAGCTATGAGCATGGTCCCTTCCGGAATACCGACAGCGCCTTGATGTACTACCAGCTCCTTGTGGAGCGCTATCCCGAGACGGACTACGCTGCTGATGTTCGAACCAGTGTCACATACGCTCGTGTGCGCCGTGGAGCTCCACCTTCGGAGACTAGCCAACCGCAGCAACAGGAGCAGCAGTCTCTCCAATCCTCCCCCCCACCGGCTGAGCCAGTCTTGGATTCTGGAGGAGTGCCACCTATCGTTGTGCCGTCTTTTCCAGCACCCTCTGGGGAGGGAGGGGGCGCTCCACCGTAGGCGCGGAAGGCCGTTGCTAAGCTGTTGGAATGCAACGAATTGTGCAAACTGTCCTTCGGACCTTTTTCCTTAAATTGCGACCTCCAGACATACCAAGCCAGAGGTGGTTGCATCGACCAGAGAAACAACCATGCCACTACTGCCGCCAATCAACTTTCAACAGTGGATAGAGGAGCACCGGCACCTACTGAAGCCCCCTGTGGGGAATGCGGTCGTCTACAAGGACAACTCAGACTTCATCATCATGGTTGTTGGTGGCCCTAACTCTCGCAAGGACTACCACTACGACGAGGGTGAAGAGTTCTTCTACCAGATTGAGGGCGATATCGTGCTCAAGGTCATTGAAGATGGGAAGCCGAAAGAGATTCTAATCCGCCAAGGAGAAATCTTCCTTCTGCCCCCTCGTGTACCGCATTCCCCCCAGCGTCCGGCCAACACGGTTGGGTTAGTCATTGAGCGCAAGCGCCGTCCGGACGAGCTGGATGGCTTCATGTGGTTCTGCGAGCAGTGCGGAAACAAGTTGTACGAGGAATTCCTTCACGTGAGCGACATCGTAGAGCAGCTTCCACGGGTCTTTGAGCGCTTCTACAGCTCCGTTGAGCTCCGCACTTGCAAACAGTGCGGGGCTGTTATGGAACCACCCCAACCGGCACGCTAAAAGACCGCGGGGAAGCTGTCTCCCTTGTGTGCGGGTCCCTGGGTGCAAGGTGCCCGGGGTGCCCGCAGCAAGGGATGATGGAACGGAGGAAACAGAAAGGGGCACCCTCAGGGGAAGGGTGCCCCTTCGTTTTGTGGGGCTGTTCCTTTCCTCGTGCAGTTGGGGGTACGGAAGTTCAGTCCTCAGGAGGAGGTAGCGGGGTTTCTGCGCCCCGGAGGGGGGTGGGAGAATGCCGCAGCTTCGGAGATGACGTTGAGAGCACCCGGGATGAGACAGCCTTCACCTCTGGGACGGTCAGCGGGGCAATCGTGGAGACACTCTGGAGAGGGGCTTGGGAGGGTGGTGTCGGAGTTAGTAGATGCCACAGACCTAGTCCACCACCTAGCAGCCCAAGAGCAACTGCAAGGACGCCAAGACTTCTACGGAGTATCGCCTGCCGTCGTTCACGGCGAATGCGAATCCAGAGGTCTTGCTCGAAAGTTTGCGGAACTGGCGCTGTGGGCAACTCTTGTAAGGCGCGGCGCAACCAAAGCCCGAGCTCAAATCCCTGTGGTACCGGGACCTCTGGCAGCAAGTCTTTGAGTCGAGGTGGTTGGCGATGGGTATGTTCTGTCATGGCTGTGTTGGAGGTGTACCGTACAGTTCCTCGTAAAGGTCACGGAGCAGGGCCTGTAGACGTTGACGCGCACGGTTGATGCGCGATTTTACTGTCCCTAGCTCTGCCTGCGTAGCTGCAGCGATTTCCTCATACGATAGCTCCATGATGTCTCGGAGTACGATGACTTCTCGGAACACTGGCGGGAGCTGCATGAGAGCTTGTTGGATTCGCTGAGCAATGTATGAGGAGTCAACCCGAGTGTCAGGCACATAGTTGGTGTCAGGGATTTCCCATTCCTGTAACTCTTCGTCATCTTGCTGGTTGAGCGAAGATAGAGGAACTGTACCATGCCGCTGTTGCTGCTGGTAGAAGGTGCGGGCAACGTTCGTGGCAATTGTGTAAAGCCATGTTGCGAAGCGCTGGTTGCGAACGTACGTGCTCTTATACTTGTACAACCGCAGGAAGGTTTCCTGCGCTAAGTCAAGGGCGTCATCGTAGTTGCCAGTGTAGCGGTAGAGGAAATTCACAATTGCAGATTTGTAGCGGCGCACTAGAACAGTGTAGGCAGCCTCGGACCCCTCCTGCTGGAAGAGCCGCATGAGCTCTTCATCGCTCAGTTGCCCAAGGGCTTTGAGCTCACCGACACGGAGAGCCATTCGTTTACCGACGTGAGTGGGACATCAGGTAAAGAGCCGGACGAGTGCTACCGAGAGACGGTCTACGGGAATGAGTTCTATATCCGTAGTAGCTGCCTGCAGAGCTCTGGCAGTCGTCGCAGGCAGAATGACCCGCCGGAAACCAATCCGCTGAACCTCGCGAATGCGTACCTCCGGCATGCGGACTGGGCGCAATTCGCCAGTCAGCCCTAGTTCGCCAAAAATAGCAGTACCTGGTGATAAGGGCTGATCACGGTAGGAGCTGACAATAGCTAGTGCTAGAGCAGCATCGCCAGCGGGGTCGCTGAGACGGAGCCCACCGACAACATTCGCAAAGAGATCGTACTGCCGCAGTGGAATTCCCAGTCGGCGCTCTAAGATGGCCACGATCATCTGCAAGCGACGGTAGTCATAGCCCGTGATATTCCGCTGAGGGACTGCATAGTGCGTTGGCGTCACCAGTGCTTGTACTTCGACCAGCAGAGGACGAGTTCCCTCTAGCACAGCAGCAATTGCGACTCCTGACTGTCCTGCTGTCCCGTCACTGAGAAAGAGTTCAGAAGGGTTCGGCAGCTCCCGAAGTCCTTCGGTGGTCATCTCAAAGAAGCCCAATTCATGAGTGGGGCCAAACCGGTTCTTGAGTGCTCTTAGGACACGGTAAGGGTATCCGACCTCCCCTTCCAGCTGCAGGACTACATCCACGACGTGCTCTAGCACCTTTGGGCCAGCAATCAGTCCTTCTTTAGTAACGTGCCCGACGAGTATGATGATCTTGCCGGTTCGTTTTGCCAAGCGCTGTAGGCGAGAAGCAACTTCTCGGACTTGAGTAACGGAACCCGGGGGGGATTCCAGCGCTGAGCTGTATACTGTCTGCACAGAGTCAAGAACAACCAGCGTCGCGGGACTGCGTGCAAGGGCTGCTTCAATTCGCTCTAGCTCCGTCTCCGAGAGTGCCTCCGTAGTGGAGGGGGAGGGTATGAGGCGCTCAGCACGGAGCCGGAGCTGCTCCAAGGACTCTTCGCCGGAGACGTATAAGGGATGTTGCTCTACAAGGTGGGCACAGACCTGGAGTAGTAGGGTGGATTTGCCGACCCCTGGGTCTCCAGCCAAGAGAACGAGTGTTCCTGGTACGAAGCCGCCACCGATGACGCGATCCAGCTCTCGGATTCCTGTCGGCAGGCGCTCGACGCTCTGGGAAACAATGAGACTGAGTGGCAGAGGCTGTACGAGCTCGGTGGAATCGCTGTCCCCTTGGGATGCAGAGGGGACCTCCCGCCGTTCCTCAACGAAGGTCCCCCACTCACCACAGAAGGGACAGCGTCCACTCCAACGGGCAGAGGTTGCACCGCAGTTCTGGCAGATGTAAACTGTGCGAACCTTCACTTGGACTCAGGATGCCGCCGAACGGCTATACGGACGTCAACGACGGCAACCCCATTGCCTTTCGGATACAGTAGAGGATTGATGTCCAACTCGTCCACCAGCGACTGTTCCAGCGATAGCTGGGAAAGGCGGAGGAGGCAGTCGGCAACGGCGTCGATATCGGCTGGAGGTTGGCCGCGGATGCCCTGGAGTAGTGAGGCGACACGGGTCTCCTCAATCATCAGGTAAGCGCTGCGCTCGCGAAGTGGGGCAATCCGGAATGCAACGTCACGGAAGACCTCGACGTAAATCCCTCCTAGACCGACCATGATGATGGGTCCAAACTGTGGATCGCGCTTGATGCCCAAGATGAGTTCGTGCCCTCGCGCACCCATCTTCTGGACAATAACCCCCTCAAACCGAGCTTGGGGTGCATTTTGCATGACAGCTTGCTGGATGTGCTGGAATCCAGCATGGACGGGCTTCTGGAGAGGACACGTTCAGTAGGACTCCGCCGATGTCGAACTTGTGGATGATGTCTGGCGAGAGTACTTTGAGTGCAACAGGAAAGCCGAGTTGGGCTGCAACAGCAACGGCTTCTTCCGGCGAACGCGCCGTTGCCCACGGCAGTAGAGGGAACCCGTACGCTTCTAGCACGCGGAAAGCAATGTCTTCAGCGATGAATCCGTGGGGAGTAGTAGGAGCATTCTCTAAGAGCTGGCGTGCTACATTATGCTGGACAACATAGGTGCGGTCCAGTGGATGGACGTGTACGCCAACGATGGTATCGCACCATTGCAGCTAAGGCGCGAGCAGCATCTTCAGGAAAGTCGTAGCAGGGGATACCGGCTGCTCGGAGCTTTGTCTTCGCCGGACCAATGCCGATGACACCCATGAAGCAGGTCACGAGTGGCTTATGGCGCTGGTGGGCTACCTGCAAGATGACGTCAGCAATCTCTTCCGTGTCTGCTGTCGGAATCGGGACGAAGAGCACCAGAAGGGTATCAAACGCAGGGTCATGGAGCAGTACGTCGAGGACACAGGCCTATCGCTCCAAGCGAGTATCAGCGATGAGGTCTATCGGATTGCTTACCCCAGCGTGTTGTGGAAGTTGGCAATGCTCTCGAAACTGTTCCGGTTGGGACAAGGAGGGGACCTCCAGCCCATGTTGAATGCAAGTATCGGCTGCCAGATCCCCACACCACCAGCATTCGTGATGATAGCCACCCGCGGACCCTTTGGGACGGGCTGGTGGGCGAAAGCAAGAGCGTACTCGAATAGGTCCTCTACCGTCTCCACACGCAGAACCCCGGCCTGCTTGAAGAGGGCCTGATAGACCTCGTCGCTACCACCAAGGGAGCCTGTGTGTGAAGCAAGAGCTCGGGCGCCGGCAACAGTCCGTCCAGCTTTTCAGGGCCAAGATGGGTTTGGGGTTATCGGTATCGCTCGTAATCCGGTGGGCTAAACTCTAGGAAGCGGCGGCCATCGGAGAGTTCTTCGATGTAGAGCAGGATGACCTTTGTCTGCGGATCCTGTCAAAGGTAGGCTAAGAAGTCTACCTCCGTTGCTCCAGCTTTATTGCCGAGGCTGATGACCTTACTCAGTCCGATGTTCTGGGCACGAGTGTAGTCTAAGACAGCGGCACATAGAGCTCCGCTCTGGCTGATGAAGCCAATCCTTCCTTCTTGTGCCATTGCCTGTCCAGAAGTGGCATTGAGGCGGACTGTGGGATCTGTGTTCATGGCTCCTAGGCAGTTCGGGCCGAGGAGGGCTATACCGTACTGCTGGCTAAGGTCGCGGATGAGAGCCTCGCGTCGGGCTCCTTCTGGGCCAATTTCTTTGAAGCCGGCGCTCAGCACGATAGCGGCTTGCACTCCCTGCCGCCCGCATGCATCTAGGACCTCAGGGACTATAGGGGCAGGTACTGCGATAATGGCTAACTCTACCCTCTCGGGGACAGCCTCTATGCTGGGATATGCCCGAACACCCCGCACAGCATGGGCGCGGGGATTCACGGGGTAGACGACCCCTGTATATCCGCAGCTCAGGAGGTTATCCAAGATCAGCCATCCGACGGTGTGAGGCTGACGAGAGGCCCCAATGACAGCAATCGAGCGTGGCTCCAGGAGCGGACGGACATCGATGAAGGGACCCAAGTCTTCTGGCAGTGCCATGGAGGGGGAGTCCGTCATGCAACTCTCTATCCTGTTCCGCGGAGTGCTTCAGCTCCGCTGGTGATCTCTACCATCTCCTTCGTAATCGCTGCTTGCCGTTCTTTGTTGTACTGGAGCTGAAGATGGCGGATTAGCTCGTGGGCGTTGGAAGTTGCATTCTCCATGGCGATCATCCGGGCAGCATGCTCGGCCGCTGAGGAGTCCAGCAGAATCCGCCAGAGCTGGGTTTGGATAGAGAGCGGAAGGAGCGCTGTCAGGATGTCTGCTTGGGAGGGCTCGTAGATGTACTCTCGGCGCGGGAGTTCCATCTGCGCCGGTGGGGTAATCGGCAAAAGGAGCTCGTGGCGTACTTCTTGCCGGAGGACGGAACGGAACTCATTGTAGAGAACTTCCACTCGGTCGTAGCGTCCTGCCATGTAGGCATCCATGCAGAACTGGGCTATTTCTTGAGCCGTCTCGTACCGTAGGGGTGAGAAGACGTCCGGTTTCTCGTAGGCGATAGGTTCGCTGGCACGCTTGCGGAAGAACGAGATCCCGCGCCGCCCGATGGCGGCTATCTGCACAGTCGCTTTGGGGAAATCGTGCCGTAGAGCTTCCAAGCGCTGGAGCGCTGCCCGGAGGACGTTGTTGTTGAAACTCCCACATAGCCCGCGGTCGGCTGTGACGACCACCAGCAGGACAGAGCGTATCTCCTTTCGTGCTTCGAAGAAGGGATGGAGGAAATCGCGGGTTGTCCCAGACAAGTGCCAGAGGATTTCCGTGAGCTTGTGGGCATATGGCCGAGCTGCCCAAATGGCTTCTTGGGCCCGTCGCAGCTTGGCTGCGGAGACCATGCGCATAGCCGCAGTAATCTTCGCTGTGTTTCGCACAGCCTGGATTCGCCGCCGGATGTCTCGCAACGTCGCCATGATTGCACTCCTACAAGTATAACTGCCCGGGGAGGAGGTACTCCTGCACGTATTCCGTCACTCCTTCCTCCAGTGACCGGAAGGAGTGAACGACCCCGCTGGCCTGCAATTTGCTAAGATCGGCCTGGGTGAAGTTCTGATACTGGGAACGCAGCTCAGCGGGCATCTCAATGTATTCGATCTGCACAGGTTTGCCTAAGGCAGCAAATAGTGCATGGGCAAGCTCGTTCCAGCTTCGAGCCTGTCCAGTACCGACGTTGTAGAGACCCACGAGCTTTGGCTGTGTCAAGAGCTTCCACAGCACTGCGACGACGTCCTTGACGTACGTGAAGTCTCGCTTCTGTTCGCCGTCGACGTACTGCGAGTCGGTAGATTTGAAGAGCTGCATTTTGCCCGTTTGCTGGATTTTGCGGAAACCATGCCAAACCATGCTCGCCATCGGCCCCTTGTGGTACTCGTTGGGGCCGTAGACGTTGAAGAGCTTCACTCCGACGGCATGCTCTAGAATTCCTTCTGCTGCTGCCCAGCAGTCAAAAAGGTGCTTGGAAAACCCGTACGGGCTGAGTGGGCGGAGAGCCCAGAGCCGAGATTCCTGGAACCCTTGCTCGCCTGCGCCGTAGGTTGCCGCACTACTGGCGTAGATGAAGCGAATTCCTCGTTCGACCGCATAGCGCGCGAGGACCTTGCTGTACTCGTAGTTATCGGCCAGTAGAGCAGCGATGTTGGAATCCGTCGTGTTGGTACGGGCTCCCAGATGGACAATGGCCTCTAGTGTGCCTAGCTCGTTCCGTAGTAGGCGGGGTAGGAGGTCGTCCCTGTGGATAAACTCACGGAAGCGCTTGCCGACTAAGTTTCTCCATTTTTCGCCGCTGAGTCGGTCTACGACGATGACATCGAAGATCCCCTCTTGGTTCAGCTTCCAGAGGAAGCAACTACCGATGAAGCCGGCACCGCCGGTGAGTAGAATCATGCTATACTACGAGAGCCCGTGGCGTTGCCGGAATTCCGTGCAGAAGTGCTGTAGGGCTTCGTCCAGCCGCTGGGAGATCTCGGGTGTGAGGTCCTGCGTGTCTAGGATGGCTTCTAAGATAGAGCGTTGGTGGAAGGTACGGAGATACTCCAGGAATTCCCGTTCGAAGGCTGCAACCAACTCTAGCGGGAGTTCATCTAGCCAGCCGTTGGTGGCAGCGTATAGGATAGCAATCTGCTCCTCAACGGGCATTGGTGAGTACTGGGGTTGCTTGAGGATTTCCACCAGCCGGGCTCCACGGCGGAGCTGGCGTTGGGTGGTCGGGTCTAAGTCTGAGCCGAACTTGGCGAAGGCCTCTAGTTCGCGGTACATTGCGAGCTCTATCTTCAGCGGCCCGGCAACGCGCTTCATTGCTTTGATTTGGGCGTTGCCGCCAACGCGGGAGACAGAGATCCCGACGTTCATAGCGGGACGGATGCCAGCGTTGAAGAGGCCGGTCTCCAGGTAGATCTGCCCATCAGTGATGGAGATGACGTTCGTAGGAATGTAGGCAGCCACATCTCCGGCCTGGGTTTCAATGATGGGTAAGGCGGTTAGAGAGCCTCCGCCAAGCTCATCGCTGAGCTTCGCTGCGCGCTCCAACAGGCGGCTGTGGACGTAGAAGATGTCTCCTGGGTATGCTTCCCGTCCTGGCGGACGGCGGAGCAGAAGGGAGACCTGCCGATAGGCCGCAGCCTGTTTGGAGAGATCGTCGTAGACAATCAGCGCATGGCGCCCTGTGTCTCGGAAGTACTCGCCCATGGAAGCACCGCAGTACGGTGCTATATACTGTAGCGGGGCAGGGTCAGAGGCATTCGCGGCTACAACAATCGTATAGTCCATAGCCCCGTATTCTCGTAATGTTGCCACGACGTTTGCGACGGTAGAAGCTTTCTGTCCAATTGCGACGTAGATGCAGTAGACAGGCTTAATCCCGCGGCGACGGGCTTCCTCGGTGTGGGTGTACTTCTGGTTGATGATGGTGTCGATAGCGATAGCCGTCTTCCCAGTCTGGCGGTCTCCGATGATGAGCTCGCGCTGTCCTCGTCCAATTGGGATGAGGGCATCGATGGCTTTGATACCGGTCTGGAGCGGTTCCTTGACGGGCTGTCGGTAGATGACACCAATGGCCTTCCGTTCCATCGGCAAATACTGCTTGGCGTTGATAGGGCCCTTGCCGTCCAAGGGGACCCCCAACGGATTGACGACACGGCCCAACAGTTCTTCGCCTACGGGAACAGAGGCCACGCGGCCGGTACGGCGGACCACATCGCCCTCCTTTACCAGGCGATCGTCACCAAAGAGGATGACGCCGACGTGGTCCTCTTCCAGATTGAGGACCATGCCCACAACCCCGTTAGGGAACTCAACGAGCTCAGACATCATCGCCTGACGTAAGCCATAGACACGGGCTACTCCGTCGCCGACCTGAAGGACGGTGCCCACATCGTAGATGTCAACCTCGCGCTCAAATCCAGCCAACTGGCGCCGAAGGATCGTCGAAATCTCTTCTGGTCGGAGCTCGATCATGGCTTGTGATCCGTTAGGGGACTTGTCTCGCCGTTTGAGCGGAGCCAGCGTGTGGGGGCTTTCTGGTGTAGGTCTCGCCGGAGGCGCTCCAGGGCGTGGCGGAGGGAGCCGTCAATGACGGTGTCCCCAATCTGGAGCTGCACCCCTCCGATGAGGGTAGGATCTACAGCGAAGATTGGGACAATCGTTTTTCCGGTGCGCTCCTGCAAGGCTTCGACGAGCCGGTTCTGGAGCGGTGTCTCTAGCGGAATAGCGGAGCGGACCGTGACTGCTAGGCGGTCGGTGTACTGGAAGTAGAGCTCCTCGTAAGCGGTGATGATTTCTGGTAGCAGTGCCTCGCGCCGCTTGTCGACGAGCAGCAACAGGAACTGTAGCAGCAGGGGTGTCAGCCGTCCAGCAAAGAGCTCCGTTACCACGGCCCGTTTCCGCTCCGCTCGGATGACGGGGTTCCGTAGAAAGGCCCGCAGCTCCGAGGAACGCCGTAGGAGGTCCCGCAACCAGCAGAGCTCCTCGTAGACCTGAGCATGGAGGGAGCCCTCCTGCGCTAACCTTAGGAGCGCTGTAGCATACCGACGCGCAATCCGCAGGGGCGACATCCCACTTGGCTCAGTTCTGTCGTGCAATCTCGTTGACGAAAGATTCTACCAGCTTTCGGTGGGCTTCCGGATCGAGCGTCTGTTGAAGCAGACGAGCTGTGCCCTCTACCACTAGGTTGGCAACATCGGCGTAGAGCTGGGCATAGGCGCGCTCCAGCTGGCGTTGGATTTCCAGCTGGGTCTCCTCCAGCTTCTGCCGCTTCAGTTGTTCAGCACGCTCGCTGGCTTCTCGTAGGAGAGCTTCTGCCTGTTGTTTGCCCTCGCGGAGCAGGCGATGGACCTCCTGCTGTGCTTCCTGGAGGCGCTGGTGAGCCTCTTGGAGGAGTCGCTCAGCTTCTCGGCGCGCAGTCTCAGCGCTACTGAGCGCTTCTGCAATCGTGCGCTCGCGCTGCTCTACGGCATTCAAGATGGGCTTCCATGCAAAACGTGCTAGCAGCACCAGGAAGATGCCGAAATTGAGGAGAGTCCAGAACATCAAGCCGGGAGAGACCTCCAGGAAGTTGGGCATGGTACTCTCTCTTGGGATGGGGCACTATGCAGTCTTGACAGCCAACAGGATGCAGACGATGCAGGCGATGAGGGCAATTCCCTCGATGAGGGCAGCTGCAATCAGCATCAGTGTCCGCGTCTCAGCAGCCGTTTCTGGTTGGCGGCTGGCAGCTTCCAGAGCCGCAGCACCCAGACGCCCAATGCCGGTACCTGCTCCCAAGACACTGATGCCAACACCAATGCCTGCAGCTAACCACGCTAGTCCTAGCTCCATGGCACGTCACTCCGTTATGTTGTTACACCATCTCACCCTACCATCCCTCATGGGAGGGAGGCTGAACAGTGCCAACGTCAGTGGCTCTCCTCGGTCGCTAAGCCGAGGAAGACCGCAGTGAGAATTGTGAAGATGTAGGCCTGTAGGAAGGCCACCAGGGTTTCCAGGAAGTACACGAATACCGAGAAAGCAATGGACACCGGTGCAATGAGCACGGTGCCGAAGAAAAAGATGAGCCCCACGAGGGCTAGCAAAGCGATATGCCCTGCTGTCATATTCGCGAACAATCGGACGCAGAGGGCGAAGGCCTTAGCGAACATCCCGATGACCTCAATCGGCACCAGGATTGGGCTCAGCCACAGGGGACCGCCGCCGAGGAGGTGGCGAAGCCAGCGCTTGAGGCCAATTGTGGCGATGGCCCCACCGTTGATGACGAGGAAGGCCGTCAGCGCGAGAGCTCCCGTAACTGCCAAGGAGCCCGTGGCCGTGTGCCCGCCGGGCAATAGCCCTAGTAGGTTGAGAACGAGGATGAAGAAGAAGAGCGTTAGGAAATACGGCAGTAGGCGCTGGGAAAGATGGTGAGAGGGGATGTTCGGTCGGACGACTTCGTCCCGAATGAAGAGCACGATAGCCTCTATGGCATTCTGCAGCCCGCGTGGGGGCTGCAGCGGTGCCTTGCGGTAACGACTCACGGTGCGCCATAAGAGCCACCCGAGGAGCAGCATCCCCAACCACTGGTATACGACCAAGTTCGTGATGGAGAGGTCTAAGGCTGGCTTTGTTCCGTCGAGCGTCCGCACGGGATGCCCCATAACCATGCGGTATTTGCCGCTCGCCTCCATCTCTGAGGGCGATCGGTAAACATGGAGTTGGCCGTCGTCCCACAGGATGATTGGGAGGCTGAGTACCTTGTAGGGGCCGATGTAGAACCCGTGGTGATCACCCAGCTTCCCTAAGAGCTGGGTGAAGACATTGCCGTCTCCGGTAGGCGTAGCGCTCATTAGGCTTACGGTATTGTGAGCGGGCGGAGACGAAAGGTCTCGTACCGTCGGTGGAAGTCTACGATTTCTGCGGTCAGTAGCACGGCTACCCCCACAGAGAACGACAGGGCAAACCCGAGCGGGTAGACCTTCTCAACGGCTAAGAGGTAGCCTGCTGTAGCGCTAGTCGCTAAGAGCCGAACTACCATCCCACCGAGCACCGAACGGAGGAAGAGCTGCAGTGATTTCCGAAAGGCCCAGCGGGCAGTGAGGTAGGAGAGCAGGAAGTTAGCACTGCATAAGCCTACTCCCCACACGACGCCAGTTAGGGCTTCAGAGCTCATAGGTGATGTCCCTCCGACGAGGCGTTGAGTTTGCGAACCACTTTCCATATCTCTCGGAGAGCGACTGCACACCCAACAGTCAACCCGCTCAGTAGTCCGATAGGTGAGCTGTGGAGGTGCTGGTCAATCCACCAGCCTAGCAGCCCGCAGACTCCAAAGGCTACGGCGATAGTCATGCCGAGGTTGGCATATACTGCCAGCTCTTTCCATGCAGAACTGCGAGGGGCTACGCGTGGTTGTGCGGAAGCGCTCACCGACGAGGAGGCTAGCGTGTTACATGAATAGCACACAAAATTAGCCATTTGGCCCTGGATACTTCCCATTGCGGTAGCTTATACACGAGGGCCGCCTCGTTGTGCGTTTCTACGGCCATAGCTGGGGGCGTACTTGGGGTATGGTGGCACCGCTTGCGGAGACTCTGCGGCGACAGGGAGAGTGGCTGTTCCGCAACCGTGGCTGGATGCCCCTGTTACTGCTGCCAGTGGTTATTGTAGCGGTCTTTCAGGGGCCAGTGCCGGACTTTGTGGATTCCCTCTGGTGGCAGTTGGTCTGCTGGGCGTGGATTGCTGCAGGGCTGGTTTTGCGGGGATGGGTAGTCGGGCAGGTTCCCGAGGGAACTTCTGGCCGCAACACTCGGGAACAGATCGCTGAGCAGCTCAACACAACAGGGCCGTATTCGGTTGTGCGCCATCCACTGTATGTTGCCAATGCCCTTCTCTGGTCGGGGATACTACTCCGTCCTGGCATCTGGTGGCTGTGGCTGGTAGGCATGGGGTGGTTTGTGGTGGTCTACGAGCGCATCATGTTGGCAGAGGAGGCATTCCTGGTACGGCGATTTGGGGAGTCCTTCCAGCAGTGGGCTGCCCAAACTCCAGCCGTCCTTTTGCACACCAGGATGTATCGTCCCTCTGCACAGGCATTCCAATGGAGGAAGCTTGTGTTCCAGGAGTACTCTACGTGGTTGGCAGTGTTGACCAGCTATACCTTGCTAGAAGGAATGCTCTTGTGGCACCGAAAGGGAAATGTAGAGCTGCCGGAACTTTGGGGAAGTATCCTCGGTATTGCTGTCTGCGGAGCGTTGTTGGTACGGTTGCTCAAGAGATATTCGGCTTGGCGGAGCTAAAGGCAATGTTGGCAGCAATGGTACGTCTATGATAGCAGCCTTGGAGCAGGGCGGTGGACAGAGAAGTCTGCAGTGCCAGCGCGCTCTACTCCTTTCGGACTCATTCTCCCTCGAGGTTTTGGCGTAGGTGGGCTGGGTACGTGTGAGGTAGGCTAAGCCTAGGCCAGTACTCGCGTAAGTTGATTTAGTTGGGACGCAATCCATGGAACAGCAGGACCGCATGAACGGACCCGCTGCAGGTATCCCCTCCCTCTTCGATGTAGAGACCCTGCAGAGCCGGAAGATCGCGGAGCTCTTTGAAATCGCCCGGGCGCTTGGTATCCCGAACTATGCTGACATGCGAAAGCAGGAGCTCATCTTTCGAATCATGGAAGCACAAGGGCAGATGCTGCGAGAGCAGCAAGCGCGAGCGCCAGAGGCGGAGGTTGGGGGTACACCAGTTGAAGGCGTTCTGGAGATCGTCCCTGAAGGAAACCACGGCTTCCTGCGCTCTTCGGACTCCAGTTATTTGCCATCCCCTGACGATGTCTACGTTTCGCCGTCTCAGATCAAGCGTTTTGGGCTGCGTACTGGGGATACAATTCGCGGATATGTGCGTCCACCAAGGGAAGGGGAGCGCTACTTCGCCCTACTGAAGATAGAGTCAGTGAACTACCTTCCCCCCGAGGCCGTTAAGGATCGACCCCTCTTTGAGAACCTTACACCAGTGTATCCGACCGAACGCTTTCGGCTTGAGACAGTTCCGAACGAGTACTCAACTCGCATCATAGACTTGCTGTGTCCGATAGGGAAGGGACAACGTGGATTGATTGTAGCGCCGCCGAAGTCCGGGAAGACAATTCTGCTACAGCAGATAGCTAACGCCATCAGCCGCAATCACCCCGAGGTAAAACTCATCATCCTCCTGATTGACGAGCGTCCGGAAGAGGTCACCGATATGCAGCGTTCGGTCCGGGGTGCAGAGGTCATCTCTTCCACGTTTGACGAGCCTCCAGAGCGGCATGTACAGGTGGCGGATATCGTGCTGGAGAAGGCGAAGCGCCTGGTGGAGTGTAAGCATGATGTCGTCATCCTCTTAGACTCCATCACCAGGCTAGCGCGGGCGAATAACACTGTTATCCCCCATTCGGGCAAGATCCTCTCTGGGGGAGTGGATGCGAATGCTCTGCATCGTCCGAAGCGCTTCTTTGGTGCTGCTCGCAAGGTTGAGGAGGGAGGCTCGCTGACCGTGATTGCTACAGCACTGATCGAGACGGGGAGCCGGATGGACGAGGTCATTTTCGAGGAGTTCAAGGGGACGGGGAACATGGAGCTAGTGTTAGACCGCAAGCTAGCGGAGCGGCGTATCTTCCCAGCAATTGACATCAATCGCTCGGGGACCCGCCGGGAGGAGCTGCTGCTGACCCCGGAGGAGCTTAACAGAGTCTGGGTCCTCCGCAAAGTCCTGAGCGAGCTTCCCCCTGTGGAGGCGATGGAGTTGCTGCTGGAACACATGCGGCGGACGCGCAACAACCGCGAATTCCTGGCGACGCTCAACACGCTGACGACGCAATAACGCTCCCGAGGGACGATGCAGGCCTCAGGCTCGGTTTCTCCCCTTGCACGCCGACACCGAGCCTTGATGAACGCCTCCTTGGGGGTCGGTATCCTGCTGCTCCTTGTGAAGTGGACCGCATACGTGTTGACGGGCTCCGTAGCGATCTTCTCTGACGCTCTGGAGTCTATCGTCCACATAGTTGCTGTAGCTCTGGCGTGGCACACCCTAAGGGTCAGTTTCCGGCCACCAGACCGGGAGCATCCCTACGGACACTTCAAGGTGTCGTACTTCTCCGCTGGTATGGAGGGGGGACTGATCATCCTTGCGGCACTCTTCATCGTTGGCTCTGCGGTGGAGAAGCTCCTTACGGGTGTCTCGCTGGAGCGTCTGGAGTACGGCTTGGGGCTGACGTTGTTCACGGTCCTCGTCAACGGCATTCTGGGAACGGTGCTTGTACGTGAGGGGAAGCACTCGCATTCCCCAATTTTGACGGCAAACGGCAAGCATGTCTTGACCGACGCCTGGACCAGTGGAGGCGCAGTTGCGGGGCTATTGGTGGTTCACGTGACGGGGTTGCAGGTGCTGGATCCGATCATAGCCCTCCTCATTGGGGCTAACATCATTCGCGAAGGAGTGTTGCAGGTACGGCAGGCTATCCATGGCCTTATGGATCGAACAAACCCAGAGCTGGAGCAGCAAGCATTACAGGCGCTGGAGGCATTCTGTTCTGAGCATGGCCTAAGCTACCACCGCTTCCGTCTTCGGCAAGCAGGCCCACAGGTGCACATCGACTTCCACTTGCAGTTTGCTAACGGCACCCCGATAGAGCAGGCCCATGCCTTGGCGACTGCTGCGGAACGGCGGATTGCCCAGGCCTTGCCTGTCCGAGCCGACATCGTTTCGCACTTGGAGGGAGAGGACCATCCGCCGGTGCACGACGAGCCTATAGAGCCTACTTTGCGGCAGAGGTGATGGATAGCCGATGCTGCCGCTGGCAGCGTATTTTTGCAGCGTTCGTGAGAGGGTCTCAGCCACTGTGGAGGGAGCAAGCTGCCCCAGAGCTACCGGCGTAGGGTATGGTATTGAGCTGGTTGTGCGGCGATAGGACGTGGAGTGGTGGGAACTCATGCGGCCTGACAACGGTTGGCTGGGGCGCCACCTCTACTTCGGCGCGCTGGGATTCCTTGCAGTCATAGTAGGAAGCACGTCGCTTCAGGCCCAGGAGGATTCTTATCCTTTCTTGCCACGGCAGTCAGTGTGGGAGTACCGCCCAGGAGTAGAGGGAATCGGGCCAGGGGCACGGCCACTCTGGCAGGAGCGCTACGAGCTAGACACTTCTCTTTGGAACTGGCGGCGGCGGTTGGTGTACGATGGCATAGAACTCCTGCCCCCAGTACGGTGGGACTTTGAGGAGTACTTGCAGTGGCGCCAACGGCTCTGGCGTGACCGGCTGTGGGATTCGTTGTGGCAACAGTACGATATCCGCCTCGCCTACTCTCCGCAGGAGCGGAACCAGCTCTTGGGACAGATTGCCACTATCACCATCCCGCTGCCCCCCAGCCCATTGCTGACGATATTCGGCCGGCCGGAGATCAGCATCTCCGCTGCAGGAGAAGTCAATGTGCGGGCGGGATGGCGCTGGGACTGGCAGCGCTTAGGGACCGCGTCTGCTGTGGGACAGGTACAATCCAGCCCAATCTTCTCCCAGTCCATCAATGTCAACGTCTCTGGCCGTATCGGCGATAAGGTGCGCCTGGGGGTAGACTGGGGTTCTCAGCGGATGTTTGAGTTTGACAACAAGTTCCGCATCGGCTACGAAGGCTACGACGACGATGTCGTCCGCAAGCTAGAGGTTGGGAACGTTAGCTTCCCAACGCCATCGACGCTCATCAGCGGGGCACAGGCCCTTTTTGGGATTCGCGCGGATTTCCAGTTTGGTCCACTGTTCCTGAAGACTGTTGCGTCGCAGAAGCGGGCCGAGCGCCGCACGACGCGCATCCAGGGCGGAGCACTCCGCCAGCGGTTTGCTCTCCGGGCCTACGACTATGCCCGTAACCATTTCCTGCTGGATACGGCATACCGTAGCCTCTACCAGGAGTACTTCCGCTATGCAACCCCAGTTGTCCCTGCCTCAGCAGCGCCGCTGCGGGTGAAGGAGATTGAAGTGTGGGAGAGCACGACGGATCTGCGCGTCACACAGGCAGCGGAGGCCATCGCTTTCGCCGATCTCCCGCCCGTTGGGGTTGGGCAGCGGTATCCTGAGAATCTCAAAACCGCCCAGATTGTGGCTGGCGAGGTCGAGCGCGGGCGATTCGTACGCCTGGATACATCGCAGTACCGCTTCAACCCGCACCTTGGGGTCCTGACAATCCTCAATCTACGGCAGGACCGGACGTATGCGGTGGCGTATCGGATTGAAGGGCCTACAGAGGGGGCTAACGATGACCTCGTCTACGGTACGTTTGCTAACACGGCTGGGGAGCGCGACACCCTCGTGCTGAAGCTCATCACCCGGCCCAACCTCCAACCCGGCTTTCGGAGCCTGTGGGCGCGGCAGCTCCGCAACATCTACTCCATCGGCACGCGGAACGTTCAGGACATCAGCGTCCGCATCTGGTATGTGCGCCAGAGCAACGACTCCACCGAGGTTATCGAAGGGGTCCCAGACAAGCTGGTGACAATTCTCGGCGTGGACCGCATCAACAATGCGACGGGAGATCCCACTCCTGATGGGGTGTTCGATACTGGACCGCAGTCGCCGTTCTTCAACCCGCAGACAGGGGAGCTGATCTTCCCGTCACTGGAGCCTTTTCGCGAAGGGTTACGGGCCTACTTCGCGGCTCGGGGAGTGGCTTCGCTAGCGGAGCGCTATGTCTATGGGGCTGTCTACGACACGACGATTGAGGCAGCGCGACTGCAGACGGAACGCGATCGCTTCATCATCGCCGGTGAGGTGACCGGTTCGGCAGGCGCCCGCATTTCGCTGAATGTCTTCAACTTGGAACCAGGGAGCGTTCGGGTCTACCTGGACGGTGTCCCTCTCAAGGAAGGGGATGACTACACCGTGCAGTACTACACCGGGGAGGTCATTCTGCGGAATCCCCGAGCACTGCTGCCGAACGCTAACGTTGAGGTGGAGTATGAGCCGCGAGAATTCGCAATCCTAGGGGCGCGGACCCTTCTGGGACTGCGCGGAGACCTTCTGGTAGCGAAGCGGCGGAACCTAACGGTGAATTGGGGCTTTACGACGATGTTCTACCACCAGGCGGCACTCATTGACCGTGTCCGGCTTGGGGATGAGCCAGTGGCAAACTGGATGCTCGGGACCGATGTAGCACTCCAATGGGAGACCCCCTGGGTGACGGACCTCCTCAATGCCCTACCGCTCGTGGACACGAAGGAGAAGTCCCGCCTCAATGTTCGCGCTGAGGTAGCGCAGATGTTTCCAACGCCCAACACCCGTCGCTCAGAGGTGGCTTCTGACCATAATGCCCCTGTGGTCTACATCGATGACTTCGAAGGTGCCGATCGCCGCTTTCCGCTGGGAATGCTGCCTGGATACTGGCGTCATTCTGCTCCACCGGTAGACCCTGACATTGCCCCCGATCCAAAGACGGCTGCTCTCTTCCGCGGGAAGCTCTTCTGGTACCAGTTCTTCCTCCCGGAGACCCCAATCCGAGAGGTCTACCCGAATCGGGATGTCATCCCAGGCCAGAGCAACCTCCGCTCACTCTACATCGTCTTCCGGCCCGATGAGCGAGGCATCTACAACCCAAATCCGGAGTTCTTGGATAGCCGCAACCCACGGTTTGATCCTGCTAATGCATTTGCTCAACGCCCAGAGAACCGGCGCCGCATCTGGGCAGGGATGACGCGATTGCTGTCTTCGTACCCGCTCAACTTCGATGCAGAGAACTTCGAGTACCTGGAGCTTATGATGCGGATCGAGTACGCCGAGCCGGGAGCTCGGCTCTTCATTGACCTGGGGCAGATCAGCGAGGACGTTATTCCCAATGGGAAGTTGGACACCGAAGACGGCATTACGTCGGCCGCCCCACTGCCAAATGGTATTCTGGACGCTGGCGAAGACGTTGGTGTTGACGGACTTTCTGACCAGGCAGAGCGCTCTTCTCTGCCCGAGCCGTTGTCGCTGGAGGAGGACCCAGCACGCGACAACTTTGTTTTCGACTACACCAAGGACCCTGGCTTGCTGACGGAGGCTGACTTTGAGCGCTACAACAACTTCGAGGGCAACTCCCGGTCGGAGCTGGGGCAGTTTCCCGATACCGAGGTCCTGAACCCCAACAACGGGCAGACACTGACGCTTGAGAACAGCTACTTCAGCTACGAAATCCGCTTGGACCCCAACCCGGCGACCAACCCGCAGATTGTCGGTGGCGGAAGTAACGGGTGGTATCTCTACCGCATCCCGTTGCGGCGTCCGGATCGGGTGGTAGGCAATCCGCTCTACTCCAACATCCAGTACGTCCGGCTCTGGGTAAAGGGCGGAGCGCTGAAGATACGGATTGCGGATTGGCGGCTCGTGGGGGCACTGTGGCAGCGCCGGCATCCATTCCAGGCTGCGGCAACGGATGCTGATTCTGTGCTGGAGGTAGCTTTCGTCAATCGGGAGGAGAACAGTGGTCCGCCGGACTACTACACGATGCCGCCTGGTGTCGTGCCTCCACGGCAGTTGAGCAATCCCGATCCGACGAGGGATATCCGGCTCAATGAGCAGTCGTTGGTCTTGCGGGTGCGTAACCTGCGGTACGGCGACGAGCGCATGGCGGTTCGCCTCTTCCCGCAACGCTTGGACATGCTCTACTACCGCAAGCTGAAGTTCTTCGTCCACGGCGATGGCGGCATGCCCTTCCGGATTGCGCAAGGGGAGGTGCCAGTAGGAGAAGTGTTCGTGCGCTTCGGAGTGGACTCCTCGAACTACTACGAGTACCGACGTCCGCTGCTCCAAGGGTGGCAGGATGTGCAGATAGACCTCCGGCAGTTGGCAGCTTTGAAGTCGTTGCGGGATTCGCTCTTCCAGGTGGGGATTGTGGAGGCACGACTCCCTGGAGATGAGCTTGGGCGAGTCCGCATCCGCGGGAATCCGAGTCTTACGCAGGTGGCCTTCATGGGGGTTGGGATTGCAAACCCGGCCGAGCGCTTTCCAAACCTCCTCACGACGACGGTTTGGATCGATGAGCTGCGCCTCACGGAACCCGACGCTCGTCCGGACTGGGCAGGGGTAACAGCCGTTGACCTCCAGCTTGCCGATCTGGGCACGCTCAACTTCAACGCATTGCGGATGCAACCGGGCTTCCATCGGCTGGAGGAGCGCTTCGGAGACCGTATCCTCCGCAGCTCCTGGAACGGCAGTGTAACACTGGCCTTGGAGAAGCTGTTCCCAAAGGAGTGGCGAGAGTTGCGGATTCCGTTCACGTACACCCACTCGGAGCAGTTGGAGAAGCCGGCCCTCTTCCCGCAGAACGATGTCCCGGTCGAGGAGGCGGCCGAGATTGTTCGGCAGCAGCGCCTGCGGCAAGGAGCAACGCCACAAGCGGCTGCTGCAGCGGCCGAAGAGCTGCGTCGGAGGAGTCAGACGCTGCGCGTTCAGGATAGCTGGGCCATCACTGGACTCCGTCTGGGTATTCCTAGCTCGCTGTGGTGGATCCGGGACATCTTCAATCGCTTCACTGTTGGCTACTCCTACGCCCAGGAGTTCGAGCGTTCCCCGCAGGTGGCGGAGCGCTTCCGCTGGCGCTGGAACTTGACTGTGCAGTATGCTCTGCAGATGCAGCCGCTGCTGACGCTACAGCCCCTTGGCTGGGGCACGAAGATTCCGTTGGTGAGCGAGTTCGCAGGCTGGCGTCTGAGTCCTTGGCCAACCAATATCGGGTTTGGGCTGACAATGACGCGAGGGCGCCAGACCGAACAGCTCCGGGATGTTCCCTTCCCAAGCCCCGTTGTGCGGGAGTTTACAGCGCAGCAGCAGTTCCAGTCTTCTTGGCGTCTCAGCGAGGGAGGTCTCCTCAACCCAACGGTGGACTACTCGTTGACGACCAACAGCACTCTCGTCCCGTTGGAAGTGGACCCCGTCACTGGGCGGCAGCGTACAGGTCGGGAAATCTTCCGGCAGATGCTCTTCCGGAACGGAAGGCCGTTGTATCTCGGCGAGGAGACTTCCCTCCGGCAGAATGTTACGGTCAACTTCCGACCGCGGCTGGCGGAGCTCCTACGACTGCAGCGCTTCCTCGATATGAGCGGGTCCTACACTGTAACGTACTCCTGGACCGATCCACGGCAGCCTGACCCTGCAATCCGCGATATTGTCAAGCAGGCACAATGGCAGAGCTCCTTCCGCTGGAATACGGCCCTCCGAGTCAAGCAGATGGCTGAGTCGTGGTTCGGTAAAGTCCCCACTGGCGATACACCGACAGTTGTGCAACGAGCGCTCCGCATCCTGCGCAGCGCCCTCCTAGACTACGACAACGTGCAGATCAACTTCCAGCAGGACAACTCTTCGCTCAACCCGGGCGTACTCGGCGGCACAGGACTGACGAACTTCTGGCTGCGGACGCTCCTCTTCCGTCCGGAGCGCCCGCTCTATGGGCCGTCGATGGGGTACCAGTTGGGGTTGCTGGCTAGTCCGCACGGCAGCATTCGGATTGTCCGGAGCGAACGCTTCCCATTCTTTGGCTTTGCAACGACGCTCGGTCCCCGTCCGCCTCAGGCCGTACTCCAAGAGAACTTCGCACAGCGCAGCGTACTCGACATTCGGACTTCGCGTCCGCTCTGGGAAGGGGCAACGCTGACGCTCTCGTGGAAGAGCGAATTCGCGTACAACCGGAATTGGACGCTCCAGACCGACGCCAACGGCGTACCGACCCCAACGGCCGTCGTGGTGACGAATTCGTACAGCCGGACGGCACTCTTCCTGCCCCCGTTCTTGGTCCTAGCGCTCTTCCGCAACTCCCACGAGCGGGTGCTACAGCTCTACGAGCAGCGCCGACAGGCAATTGTGGCCGCTGTGGCGGACACGGTAGAACGGAACACTCGCCTCCAGCAAGCCCTGGCAGAGTCCTTCCGGGAAGGGCTAGAGAGCTTCAGATGGTATCCTGGAGCGCTGGCACTCATCATGCCACGGGTCAATTGGATCCTCCGCTGGGACGGACTGGAGAAGTGGGGCATATTCCGCAGCATTGGGGCGCAGCGTGTGTCGCTGGACCATTCGTATGCGGCAACCTATCGGGAGAACACTCGTCTGACGGACCGAGGCCGAACGATAGACGCACAGTCCATAGAGGCGAACTTCCAGCCCTTCTTGGGGGTGAACGTCAACTTCAACGAGAAAGCCTTCGGCGGGCCGGCGACGGCAATTCTGCGCTACAACCTGCGCTATGGCTACCAGTTAGGTGCGGCAGCTCGATCGCTCCAGCGCCAGGTCTCACACGAGTTCTCGCTCCAAGTCAACCACACACGGCGGGGCTTGGTATTGCCTCTGATCGGAACGGAGCTCAAGAACGATGTGGAGTTCAGCCTCTTGGCCTCGATTCGCCGCAACCTCACCTCCTCCCACGACGTCTTCCGCTCCGGCGGAGATCAAGGTCTGCGAGTGGATGGAAGCACGCAGATTTCCGTGGAGCCGCGAGCTCGCTACACGATCAGCCAGCGCCTGACGGCAACGCTCTTCATGCGCTATGACGGTGTCTTCAACGAAGGGGCAGCGCAGCCTGGCTACAGCACGTTCCAGATGGGAGTTGACATCCGGCTTGGTATCTCTGGAGGGCGGTAAGCGGTAGGCCTTATCTATTTTCGCACCCCGACACTTCGCGCTTGGCGATGGGGCTTGCTGTGGCCTTGGTGGGAGTGTGGTGGATTGGGAGCATTGCCCTGTGGCTCTGGGGTATGCAGACACCGCTGTTGCTTGGACTGCCGCCCTGGATTTGGGGGGCAATCGTTTGGCAGTTGATACTCTCCGCGCTGCTGAGTTGGATTGGGCGGAGGATAGTGGAGGCGGTACGGGAGTCGCATGGCGCTTGAAGCTGTCCTCGTCGTCCTCGGGTACCTGGTGCTGAACCTCGTCATTGGGCTCTGGGCAGCGGCTCGTCAGCGGAGTGGAGTGGAGGAGTACTTCTTGGCGGGGCGACGCCTGTCGCCGTTGGTGCTCTTCTTCACAATGGTGGCAACGAATTTCAGCGCCTTCTTCTTCCTTGGCTTCGCCGGGGCAGGGTATCGGATCGGGCTGTCCTACTACGCAATGATGGCTTTGGGGACAGCCCTGGTGGGGAGCACCTTTCTCTTCGTGGGGTACCCTGCCTGGCGTCTGGGGCGGGAGCTGGGGGCAGTGACGCCGGCTGAGCTCGTGGGGATTCGCATGCAGAGCACGGCGCTGCGTGTGCTGTGTGCTGTTGTCTGGCTCCTCTTCACCGTGCCGTACATTGCTATCCAGCCCATCGGGGCGGGATACTTGCTGTCGCAGTTGACGGATAACGCGGTGCCGTACTACGCAGGAGCGGTGTTGCTGAGCGCCCTCGTTGTGGGGTACGTGTTCCTCGGGGGGATGCGGAGCGTCGCTTGGACTGACGTGCTACAAGGGCTGCTCATGATAGGGGTCAGTTTTGCGGCGCTTTGGTTCGTAGCCGCTCGCTGGGGAGGGATTGAGCAGGCGAACGCGTTGCTGCTGAGCAGGAATCCGTCCTTCTTTGGCGCCCAAGGGGCTGGAGGATTCTTCACGCTGCCGGTGTGGATCAGCTACTCGCTCTTGTGGCTCCTTAGCGTACCGATGTTCCCGCAGATGTTCGTGCGCTTCCTGGCTGCTCGGAACTTGGAAGGATTGCGGCTGACGGCGGTGCTATATCCCGTTGTGACGGCGTTCCTCTTCCTGGCACCGGTACTCATTGGGCTGTGGGGGCATCTGGAGCTGCCTCCGCTGGGGGAGCGGGAGAGCGACCAGGTGCTGCCAATGCTGCTCGGGAAGATTGCACCAGAGTGGTTCGCTGCGTTGGTGGGGGTTGGTGCACTGGCAGCCTTCATGTCTACGATGGATTCGCAACTACTGGTCCTAAGCTCGCTGTTGACGCGTGACATCTACGCGGTGCTGCGTCCTCAGGCGAGCTTGAGAGAACAGGCCTGGGTGGGGCGCATCTTGGTGGTCGTCCTCGCCGTTGCTGGATTGGCGATTGCATGGGCTCCACCGGCTACTCTCTTTGCAATTGCGACGCATGCATTCTCAGGCTTTGCGGCGCTCTTTCCAGTAGTGGTCTGCTCGCTGTACGCGCGGCGGCCGTACCCGCGGAGCTGCATCGCTGCAGTGCTCGCTGGCGAGGGGCTTTTAGCGGGATTCTACACAGGGCTGGTACAGCCGGAGTGGTTCGGTGGCTTCCTGCCGGTTATGCCGGTAGTAGGGGTAGCGGCGGCAGTGCTGTTCGTTGGCATAGCGATAGAGCGTCGGCGTGTGGAGCAGACGGCATGAAGGCGTGGGAGGTCGTTGGAGAGGTTGAGTCGGCGAGTCGTCAACTGAGCGAAGCGCTCCGAAGAGGGCGCCCTGTAGTGCTCTTACCGTGGGCACATCCTCTACTGTTGTCCGACTTTCAGCCTCCATTTGATTGGCAGCAAACTCCCGGCCAGCGGCATCCTCTGCACAAAAGCCTCTTCTTTCGCCTCTTGCGGAGCAGCCCGCGGTGGGATCCGGAGAAGCCAATACCGGGTGATCAGATTCGCTCGGTGGTTGTGTTCCGCTACGATGCTATCGGGGATTACGTGGTAACGACGCCGCTCCTCCGCTGGTTGCGTCAGGGCTTGCCACAAGCACGGTTGACAGTGCTCAGTTCTACTCGCAACGATGCACTCATCGCTCAAGACCCGCATGTAGATGAGCATCTGCCGATCCATCCGACACACACGGTGCATCCATCATGGATTAAGGCGATATGGCGCCTGCGTCGCGACCACGACGTGGTGTTTGGGTTAGTCTTTACCCACATGAGCAGGGCAGCGTTCCTTGCACGGGCAATCGCTCCAACAGCAGAGTACGTAGTCCCGCTCCACTGGGAGCGAGCTAGGCTTTACGGACTTGTGTTCCACCGCCAGATTGAGTATCATCCATGGAAGCAGCACTGGGCCCAGGCATTGCTGCTGATGGGGCAGCGTTCTATCTCGCCATGCGTGGCTGTTAAGCCCTTCACGGGCTTGTATGTCCCCGTCTCTGCGGATGCCTGCCAGCGCGTATGGGAGGTCCTTCAACGGCAGGGGATTGGTATCACTCCGCCTGCGGCTCCAGTCGTCTGGGCGCGAGGTTCACGTCCCCTGGAGTGGCAGGCATTGCCAGGAAACCCGTATGTGGTGTTGAATCTCTCCGCCCACAGCAAGGAGCGCATGTGGTTAGTGCACCATGCGTTGATAGTGTGTCGTGAACTCCTTCAGCGCTTCCCAGATGTAGTGCTGTTCGTCACGGCGGCACCGCGCGACCGAGCGATGGCAGGAGAGCTAGTACGCCAGGTCCAGCATCCTCGCTGCCGAATGTTCACCGGCAGTCTCTCGGAATTCATCGCTCTAACTGCCGGGGCTGCTTGGGTGCTGTCGCCAGACACGGGACCTGTCCACATAGCCTCAGCTCTCGGAAAGCCTATAGTTGGACTGTACGGGGAGCTCTTCAAGATTGTTGGATGGCATCCGTTTAAGGCCCCCTTCGTAGCGGTGGTGAGCGCAACAATGGAGGGCATCACATTCGCTCCGCCTGGTGCAGTGGTGGAGGCGGTGGAACTGCTACTGCAGGAGGTCATTCCACGAGGGTTTGTGCTGCCACAGGAGATGCAGCCCATATCAGCAGGCTCGTGAGTGAAGACCAGGGGAAGCCGCTGAGAGCCTGGAGGAGCATTTCGCAGGGTGGGTTGGTGCTGTGCCCCGATTCTGGCTGGACGGGAAAGCCCTCCAGGATAGAGAGGATTCGCTGCCCGGCATCTCGGGCCACTTCGGGATGACGCAACCATAGGTCACCAGCGGCTGCACAACACTCGGGCGTTGGGTTCGTGAGGACGGTCTCCGCACACGATTGGGCCAGTTGAAGGAGGGCCGGCTCTATCCCCATCCGACGGGCAGAGCACGGGATGTGGAGGAAGATGGCCTGCTTACGGCGCCTAAGGGGGAGCCGTGGGAGAAGCGTAGAGCTGAACTCGGCACTGTCCACGACGGGGGTTGGAAGGCGGTCAGCGTGGCTGCGGAGCCAATGGGCACAAGAGCTGCCTTCAACGACCAACAGGCGAGCGCGGTAACGGTAGAGGGCGTTGCCGAGACCTTCGAGGGCAGCCGCCGCAGCTTCGGGGAATCCCTTTGAGGCGAATAGTAGCCCACAGCAGAAGCGGTGGTTGTCGGGGAAGAGCATCAGTGGCTCCCCACAGCGTTGAGCAAGCTCTGGAAAGGCAAGGAGGTCTGGGGTACCAGTCCAGCGCGCAGAACAGCTCAAGAAGAACAATGTTGAGCCTGGTGGAGGTGGGGTAGCTTTCCATCGGGGAAGTGGGGAGCGGAGACTAAGGTCCCATCGGGGAAGGGCTCCATGACTCCAGCGATTGAAGCGCTCCGTCAACTTCTGTAAGCGGCGGACTCCTATGAGGCGCGCTGTCGTGTGTCCAGCCTGCAGGGCAAGGCGCATCGTTGCTTCTACTGCCGAGAAGTTTTGGGCCGCAAGCTGGACACTGGAACGTACAAGGGCCAGGCGAGACTGCTCGCGGAGCTTGCGGACGAGCGCTCCAGCGTCGATCCCGACAGGGCAGCGGAGTTGGCAGAGCCCATCGGTAGCGCAGGTCTCCACAACCTCGTACCACCATGTGGGTTCGTGCGGTCGGGGGAGGTAGCGGAGCAGGGCAATGCGCTGTCGTGGGGTGAGGGTCGTCGTGCGGGAGGGGCAGACGCTTTCGCAGAAACCACACTCCATGCAGCGGTCGGCATCGGAGTCCAGCCGCGGCAACTGCTTCAGGTTCTTCACGTGGAGCTGCTCGCGCCGGCTCAGGATGACGTCTGGGTTGAGGAGTCCGTCGGGATCGAAGAGGCGCTTGATATGCCACATGAGTTCGTAGGCCTCGTCGCCCCACTCGGCGCGGACGAACGGGGCCATGTTACGGCCAGTTCCATGCTCGGCTTTCAGCGAACCGCCGAACCGGAGGACGAGCGCTATGACGTCGTCCATCAACTGGGCATAGCGTTCTACGTCGGCAGGGGTTTGGAGTGGTTGGGGCAAGACAAAGTGAAGGTTGCCGTCCTTGGCGTGTCCGAAGATGACAGCGTCGGGGTAGCCGTAGCGCACAAAGAGCTGCTGGAGGTGCCGGACGGTCTCCGGAAGGGCTTCCAGCGGCACGGCAATGTCCTCGCTAATCGGGGTCGTCCCGGCTGGACGTCGGGCTGCAACTAAGGGATAGAGACTCCGGCGGGCTTCCCAGAGGTGAGCCCGCTGCTGTTCGTCGGTTGTCAAGACCAGTGGGTGTACCAGCGGCGTGGCGGTGAAGAGGCGTTCAGTCTCGTATTGGCATTCTTGGAGTTCGCTCCAGGCGAAGCGTTGGTACTCGAAGAGGAGTGCGGCAGCCGTTGGCGGGAATGTGGCGAGCCCTTCTGGGATAGCCGGCCGGCCGTTGATAGAGCGTAACGATGCACTGTCCAAGAGCTCAACAGCGTCAGCCCCGAGGTCGCGCAGTGCTGGCACTGTGCTACAGGCTGCCTCCGGCGAATCGAAGACGGCAAAGCCCGTCAAGCGTAGTGGTGGGTCGGGCACAGTTCGCAAGACCACTTCTGCAATGAATCCCAGTGTCCCCTCCGAGCCTACGAGGAGGTGGGCTAGGATTGCGGCTGGCGAGTCGAAGTCTACGAAGGCGTTGAGGCTGTAGCCGACTGTGTTCTTGAGCTGGTACTTCTGCTCAATCCGCCGGCGCAGCCCCGGTGTGGAGAGGACATGCTGGCGTAGTTGGAGGAGTCCCTCAGCAATTTCGGGGGCTCTGTCTCGCAGGAGATTGTCGGCGTCTGGGAGGGCTGTATCGAGCACCAGTCCGTTCGGGAGGACGACAACGAGGGAGTCGAGAGTGCGATATGCCGTGTCGCGGGTTCCACAGCACATCCCGCTAGCGTTGTTGGCAACGATGCCTCCCACAGTGCAGATAGCGATGGAAGCAGGATCTGGTCCTAAGCGCCGCCAGTATGGGCGTAGGTGCTCGTTGATGAGCCCAGCGCAGACACCGGGCTGAGACCAGATTCGCTGTCCGCCATCCAGAATCTGCCACCGTTGCCAGTGGCGGCGGACCTCTACGAGGACCCCATCTGTGACTGCCTGTCCCGAAAGGCTGGTGCCAGCAGCTCGGAAGGTCAACGGTACTCTGTACGTCCGACTCCAGGCGAAGAGCTGCTGGATTTCGGCTATCGTCCGCGGAAAGACGACGGCCTGCGGTAAGTACCAGTACAGGCTGGCGTCCGGTGCGAATGCTGTTCGTGTGAGCAGGTCTGTGCGGACGGAGCTGGGGGCGACGCAAGAACGGAGCGCGCGTTCTGCTTCCGGCGCAAGAGAGGACATTACCTACGAGGTAACCGGCGGGTGGAGGCAGTAGGTCTGGTACACTCCGTCCAACAGTAAGTTCAGAGCGTCAGCAGCTTCACGAGCTGCATCTATCGCTCGTTCCTGGGCCTCGGTGGTAGTGCATAGATAGGCCAGCGCTTCCCGTACGACGGTCCGGTGAACCTCGTCAGCATGGAGGTGTACGGTGAAGAAGGCTAGACCTCGTTCGCTAGTGATGCCGTAGTACCGGCGCAGACCCTCCAGCTTGACGGCTGCGACCTCTGGGACCTGGGATTCGTAGGCGTAGAGAGCGGCCAGTCCTTCAGCGGGGTGTGGACGAAAGGCTAACTCCCGGAGCAGCTCAACTGCTAGGCGGGTCTGTGGTAAGTAGGTATGGCGGAAGATCTCCTCACGTGATACCCCCAGGGCCTCCGCAAACCGGAGCCAGAGCTCGGGGTGGTTGTCTGGGCCGTGCTCTTCCTCTATGAGGTTCTCCAGCAGCATCTGCCGGATGGAGAGTTCGTGGCAGCGGGCGTGCGTTGCACTGACGTAGGTTGGGAATGTGTGGACGTGGAGGTAGTACTCTTTGGCGTACTGCTGCAGCATTGGGAGTGTCAGTGCCCCTTCGTTCCAGAGCTGGTAGAAAGGATGATGGAGCATATGCCGTTCAGCAATCACAGCATCCAGGCGCTCTAGGAATCCAGACATCTGCATCGACTGCATCTGGAGACTCCGAAAGGAGACTAGCTAAGTCGGCTTTTGGCGCCGCGAAAATACGGCTTTGCCTAAATTTGCACGACGGCGGTGCGTTCCTCAGGCAGCATTGGGAGGCGATGGAAGTGAAGACTCGCCCAGGAGAAGAGGTTCTGGAGTATGGAGCAACGGGGACTGACCTGCCAGCGAAGGTCATACTGTTCAACGATGACTGGCACACGTTCGAGGAGGTTATCCTCCAGCTCATCAAGGCTACTGGTTGCAGCCGACAGCGGGCTGAAGCCTTGACGTGGGAGGTACATACGCGGGGCAAGGCTGCAGTTTACGAGGGAGAGCTGCCACAGTGCCTGCGCGTCAGTTCCGTGCTGGAGGAGATTGGGCTACACACCCAGATTGAGTGCTAGTCTACTGTGGAGGCGGAAGAAAGTCAGGTGGGGGATTGAGGAGGAGGTCGGGGGTCAGTGTGTCGTAAGATGGTGGGGTGACGTTGGGAAGCTCGAAGTTGCGGGGGCGGTAAGGCAGTGAGGTGTCAGCGTAGAGCTTCTGCATCAGGCGCCCCCAGATTGGGGCGGCAGCACGCCCGCCCTGACCGTACCAGCCAGTGAATGTAATCCGCCGGTCGTCGAATCCAACCCAGACACCTGCAGCGACGTCAGGAGTGAAGCCGACGAACCAGGCGTCGGCGAAGTCGTTTGTGGTTCCCGTCTTGCCAGCCGCAGCTCCAGTGTACCACCGCCGGATGCTGCTGCCAGTCCCACCGTTGACAACTTCGGTGAGCATCGTGATGAGCTGCTGGGCAATAGCCGCAGGGAGGGCGTCAGAGACGGAGCGGTGTGTGGTCTCGTCCAGTAGGACGTTGCCGTAGCGGTCTTCAACGCGGAGCAGGAAGCGGGGCTGAATCCGAATGCCTTGTCGAGCGATTGTGGCGTATGCATTCGTAAGCTCTAGAGGGGTGACCTCCGAAGCGCCGAGGGCCAGCGCTGGCACGGGGCGTAGAGGAGTCTCTATCCCCAGGCGGCGGGCTAGGGCTGCGACTTCACTGGGAGTTGTGTGCTCTGTGATGAGCCGTGCAGCGACAGTGTTGATGGAGTACTTCAGCGCTGTGTGCAATGTGACCGTCGGACCTAAGTGTTCACCTGAGCCTTGCGGCGCCCAAACGGTGCCGTCGGCCAGTACGAGTCGAAATGGTCCGCTGGGGATTTGGAAGTTAGGCGAAAGCCCGCGCTGGAGCGCAGCCGCGTAGACAAAAGGCTTGAAAGCCGAACCAGGTTGCCGTCGGATTTGAGCAACATGGTTCAGGAAGGAGCGGGCTGCATATGGGGCACCTGGAACCTCTGGGGCAGCACCAATGAGGGCCAGGATATCACCCGTTGCTATGTCGAGCACCACAACTCCGACTTGGATCCGCGTAGCAGCGTAGCGGACGGAGTCGATCAACCGACGGTCGCTACGTAGGCGACGAGCAACAGCATCGCGCTCTTCGGGGCGAGCCGAGAGGTATCGCGGGTCGTGCCGGATGGCCTGGTCGACGAGCTTCGCTAGCAGCCCAGGGGGCCATTTCCATAGCCGGTCGAAGAGGGGCTGGTACTCGGCTAGGTGTTCGCGTACAGCAGCCAGGGCATAGCGCTGGATGCGGGCGTTCAGGGTAGTGTAGATCGTGAGTCCATCGCGGTAGAGGTCGTATCCCTGCAGCCGAACGTCTTGGCTGATGGTCTGCCGCAGCAGCTCCAGGAAGTGAGGAGCGATCCCGTGCTGCGTTCGGTGACTCGGTGTTGCCACAACGCGCAGTGGTTCACTCATCGCTTGTCGGGCTTGCGATTCGCTGATGAATCCGTTCTCCCACATCAGGCGCAGTACGAGGTTGCGGCGCTGGAGGGCCCGCTCCGGGTACTCGTGAGCGTCGTAGAGCTCTGGGGCTTTCAAGACGGCGACTAGGTAAGCAATCTCCGGCAGGCTCAGCTTGGAAGGGGGCTTGTCGAAGTAGACTTGTGAAGCAACTGTCAAGCCGTAGGCGCCGCGCCCGAAGTAGACCGTGTTCGTGTACATCTCCAGGATTTCCTGCTTGCTGTAGGTGTGCTCAAGCTGGATGGCGGTGATTGTCTCCCGCAGCTTACGCCAGAGGCTCACTTCGTGCCCAAAGTAGAGGTTGCGTGCAAGTTGCTGCGTCAGCGTGGAAGCTCCCTCACGTGTCAAGTCCCCAGCGAGGAGGTTTTTGATGAACGCCTTGACGATGCGGGCCAGATGGATTCCCCAGTGGCGATAGAAGGCTCGGTCTTCGGTGGCGATAAGTCCCTGCAGGAATGCTGGTGGGATGCTGTCGAAGGGGAGGTAGGCGCGCTGCTTAACGAAGAATTGCCCAATGACCTCGCCGTCAGCGCTCAGTACGCGGCTGGCTAGCTCTTGTGGTGGGTTCTCTAGCTGCTCGAGTGATGGCAGCTCACTGACGACACGGATGGTAACGTAAGCGCAGCCTGCTACCCACAGCCCCAAACTAAGCAGAAGGAGCCAGAAGTACCGCCGACGTCGTGCGGTTATCATCTGGGGTTCTGCAGGACTTTGGTCAGCTCAACACGCCGGCAGCGCTTCCGCCATAGCTCTACTGCTTCATTGGGAAGGCGGGGGAGCAGTTGGCTCTGTCCAGCTGATTCCCATTGGAGGAGCTCCTTGGGGACTCCGCGGCGCAAGAGCTCACGGACGACGAATTCCACGCGCCGCTGTCCCAGCCATCGGTTGTATTCGGCTGAGCCGATGTCGTCGGTGTGCCCTACCAGCAGGATGTAGCGGATCTGGTGGCGGTACTGTAGCAGGTGCTCGGCCAGTAGGTCTATGGCACGCTGCCATGTCATGCTGGTCTCGTTGCCCAGGCTATCCAACACGAACGGGTATGGGGCATCGTAGCGGTCGAAGGGGAAGTTGAGGCGCAGGAAGAGGCGAACCGGTGGTTCCAGCGGGGGCAACACTGTGTCACGAGTACCGGTTGCGATACGGCGGGCTTCGAAGAAGACTTCTCCTGCTTGGGCTACGAGCTCTATCTCTGTTTGGGCTGGAACCTGCAGCCGGTAGAGGCCTGTGGTGTCGGTGGTTGTCTGAGCGATGGGCTCGGACTCGCCGACCCGATAAGCCCGGACCTCTGCTCTAGCGATAGGACGCTGGGTCTCCCGCTCCCGCACTTGCCCTCGCAACTCTACTTTCCGTACTTCGGCTGGGGAGAGCGGCGTTGCGAGCGGTTCGTGGCGCTGCAGGACGTACACGTCGAAGCTGCCCGCTCGGTTTGAGCTCCAGTAGAGGAGCGAATCCGGGGTGCCAGGAGCTACTGGGGAGAGCTCGTCTGCGGGGGAGTTCACGGGTGTCCCAAGGTTGAGCGCCTCGCTAAACCACGGTTGGAGCAGCCGAGTATCGGAGGGAAGCGTCGGCATGCCGCGCTCTACCCATCTCCAGAATTCCGGGGAAATTGAGGCAGCGAAGATGTCATAGCCCCCAACGCTGGAGTGTCCGTTGGAGGCGAAGAGTAGCCAACGCCCATCCGCACTCACGGAAGGAGTAAGCTCATTGCAGGCAGAGTTGACGTAGGGACCGCAGCTGTACGGCCCCTGCCAGGAGCCGTCAGGAGCCTTGATGGCGAAGTAGAGGTCCGTTCCGCCGTAGCCCTCAGGATAGTCGGCAGCGAAGAAGAGGACCTTCCCGTTGGGAGAGAGTGCTGGCTGTGACTCCCAAGTGATGCCGGAAGGAGGCCAGCGGAGAGCAGAATCTACGACGAGCCTGGAGCCTCGGAGTGAGCCCGCAAAGAGTCGAATGTCGGCGGAGTCGGGGGGATTCGGTCGGGCGGCAACAATGAGGTATTTCGGAGTGCCGGTAGGCATACCATAAGCCGTGAATTCGGCCTGCCATTCTGCTTCGAGCTGGGCTCGGGCAAGCTGGGGCAGCCGCGCAGTCATAACCCATTGGCGTCGCTTTGTTGACAGCGTTACCCATGCAGTGCCATCTGGGAAGCTTCGGAGAGCGAGCTCGTCGCGCTGAGGTTCGGAGAGACCTTGCACTGCGGAGATGCTCCAGTATGGACGGTCGGTGCGTAGCGTCGTATCCTTCGGATGTCCGTCCCATGGGCGAGCACTACAGCGTGGGGGCTCTGGTTCCGGGCACGCAACCCGGGCGCTCGGCAGTGGGGGTCGGCAGCCAGTTAGCAGCAGCGCAAGGATTCCGAAGACAACCACCACTAGCTTCCAGGGCAGGAGCCTACGAGCTACTTCAGGGTTGGCTAGCATCCGCTGTGCATGGCGCATCTGCCGGCTCGTTTTGCTGTGGGAGTACTCGAGGTACACGGCAGGGCGCCGTTCAGTCCAGCACTCGTAGACGTGCATAGCGCAGTAGTAGCAGTTTCCGTCCATTTGTAGCGAATCGGACCAATGCACGCCTATCGTCCCCATCGCCTTCGAGGGACTCTACAGTGCCGATACCAAAAGTAGGGTGATGGACGCGTGCTCCAGGGCGAAGCCCTACGAGGCCGTTCTCGTGCGTTTCACAGAAGGAATGGTAGCTGAGCGTCGTGCGGGGGCTTACGGTAGTCAGCTGGGGGCTGGCAGTGGTGACAATGTGGTCGTGGTGGAGTTCGGACAGGAAGGGTGAGGGACGACTGGGAAGGACTTCGCCCCAGCGGCGCCGGTACTGAGCGTAACTGAGGTAGAGTCGCTCCTGTGCCCGAGTGATACCAACGTAAAGGAGGCGGCGCTCTTCCTCCAGCTCTTCCGCAATGGAGGCAGAGCGTGCGATCGGCAATAGACCGTCCTCCAAGCCCACAATGAACACGATAGGAAACTCCAGCCCTTTGGCTGCGTGGAGGGTCATGAGGGTGACAGCATCTGCATCCTGCTGGGTCTGGTCTACCTCGCTCAGCAGCGCGATGTGTTGTAGGTACTCCCGGAGGGTCGGTGTGGATGTGGCCTGTTCTACGTACTCCGCCACTGTAGCAATGAAGCGTTCTAGGTTGGCGTAGCGCTCCTCCTCGTCGCTGCTACGATAGTACCCTAGTAGGCCGACGGCTTCCAAGTACTCTAGCACAACGGTGTCGAGTGGCTGGTGGTCAAGCGCAGCGCGGAACTGCTCTATGGTGGAGATCAAATGCTGAAGCGTCTCACAGGCAGAGCGGCGAAGCTGTGGGATTTCCGCACTCCGCTGGAGGGCCTCCCAGAAGCTACAGTTCCAAGAGTCGGCAGTGGCTCGCAGGTGTTCCAACGTTGCTGCGCCAATCCCTCGGGGTGGGACGTTGATGATCCGAAGCCAACTGACTGTGTCAGCGGGGTTGACCAGGAGGCGCAGATAGGCCAGTGCATCCTTGATCTCTTTGCGCTGGTAGAAGGAGAGGCTGCCAACCAAGACGTAGGGGACGCCGAAGTGGCGACAAGCCTCCTCTAGGGCCTGGGATTGAGCGTTCGTGCGGTAGAGTACGGCGATATCGCCGTAGCGGTAGCCACGACGATGCTCTGCTAAGATGTGTTCGACGACCTGTCGAGCTTCGTCCCGCTCATCAGCGCACACGAGGAGTACTGCTGGCTCCCCTTCTGGATTGGCTGTCCAGAGCCGCTTGGGGATCTGGTGGCGGTTGTGCTGGATGAGGGACTCAGCCAGGGCTAAGATGCGTTTCGTGGAGCGGTAGTTCTGCTCCAAGCGGATGAGTGTCGAGTCGGGGTAGTCCCGCTGGAAATCCAGGATATTGCGAATGTCGGCTCCTCGCCAACGGTAGATGCTCTGCGCATCGTCGCCGACGACGCAGATGTTGCGATAGCGCTCCGCCAGGAGCCGAAGGGCTACGTACTGTGCCCGGTTGGTGTCCTGGTACTCGTCCACGAGGATGTACCGGAAGCGCTCCTGGTAACGCCACAGGACTTCGGGGAAGTTTCGGAAGAGGCGGATGGTGTTGAGCAGAAGATCGTCGAAGTCCATTGCGTTGTTGGAGCGTAGCTGCTGCTCGTACTCCTGGTAGACTTGCGCTACCAGGCGGTCGCGTGGCGTTGTGGCGGCTGCTGCAGCCTCCTGCCATGAGACCATTTGGTTCTTCAGCCGAGAGATAGCATGGCGGACAGTTGCAGGCTCTACCACGTGGTTGCCAATGCCCATCTGCCGGAGGATGAGGCGGAGAAGCCCGGTGGTGTCCTCGGTGTCGTAGATGGTGAAGTCAGGCGTATACCCTAGCAGTGACGCCTCGGCACGGAGGATGCGGGCGAACATGCTGTGGAAGGTCCCCATCCACAGCCGACGGGCACTAGCTGAGCTTACCAACTGGGTGATCCGCTGGCGCATCTCGTCGGCTGCCTTGTTCGTGAAGGTCAAGGCCAGGATGGATTCCGGCGTAACCCCGCAGTGGAGCAGGTAAGCGATCCGCGTGGTCAGCACACGGGTCTTGCCACTACCTGCGCCAGCTACGATGAGGAGTGGACCTTCGCCGTGGGTGACGGCAGCTCGCTGAGCCGGGTTGAGGCCTTCCAGCAGCTCTTCAAGTGCCATCGAACCAAGCACAGCGGGACCGCGCAAACTTACGCTGTTCTCTAAGTCCGTGCCGTGGCCACCTACAGCATCCCATAGGCATCCACGTCAACGGTGAGGCGGACGCTGGAGGTAGCATACTGGCGCTGGTAGCGTGCCAGGGCTGTTCGTAGCACCGATCGCAGGTGCTGTGCCGCAGGATCTGCCTGCTTGAGGCCCTTGAGGATGACTAGGCGGCGATAGCGCTGACGGACGCGCACGATTGTCGGAATCGCAGGGCCAAGCTTTAGGACGCCTGGATGGGAGGGGATGCACTTGGCGAAGAGATGGGCGTGGTGATGGACCTTCTCTTCGTCCACGCCGGAAAGCTCCACCACAACGAAGCGCGTGAAGGGTGGGTAAAGAGCAGCCTTGCGGTGTTGGAGTTCGTCGTGGTAGAAGAGGTCCTCGTTGCCTGTCTGTACCGCAACGACGACGGGGTGGTCTGGATGAGCTGTCTGGATGAGCACCTCGCCGGGAGCGTCACTGCGGCGTCCGGCACGTCCGGCAACCTGGACTAGGAGCTGGAAAGCACGTTCGGTGGCGCGGAAGTCGGGCAGGAAGAGAAGGACGTCAGCGTTGATGACGCCTACCAATGTCACGTGGGGGAAATCCAGCCCCTTAGCGACCATTTGTGTCCCGACGAGGATGTGGAGCTCTCCGCGGGCGAAGCGCTGTAGGAGGCGTCGGTGAGCTCCTTTGCGGGTAGTGGTGTCGGAGTCCATGCGTGCAATGAGGGCTTGGGGGTAGAGAGCACGCAGGGAAGCTTCCAGCTCTTCCTCCACCCGCTGGGTGCCGGTGCCGATGTCCTCTAGCTCTACGTGACCACAGCGGGGACATTCCTCAGGCACGGGGGTGGAGTAACCACAGTAGTGGCATCGCAGCAGCTTGGGGATTTTGTGGTAGGTAAGCGAGACGCTGCAATAGGCGCACGTTGGGATATGACCGCACTCTGGACACTGTAGCCAGCGGGCGAAACCGCGGCGGTTGTGGAAGAGGATGATCCCTTGCCCTTCAGTTAGCCGGTGGTGAATGGCGTCGAGGAGTTCTTCTGTGAAGACTCCGCGCATGCGGTGTTCTCGGCGGGCCTGGCGGAGATCGATAATGCGGATGTAGGGGAGTTGGGCTCCGTCAGCCCGGTGCCGGAGCTCCAGCAGGTGGTATTTCCCGATTTGAGCGTTGTAGAAGCTCTCCAGCGAAGGGGTTGCAGAACCCAGGATTGCTACTGCTCCTTCCATATGGGCCCGCATCACCGCACAGTCACGTGCGTGGTACCGCGGGGCGGGTTCCTCCTGCTTGTAAGAGGGTTCGTGCTCTTCGTCAACGATGAGGAGTCCTAGCCGAGGCAGTGGAGCGAAAATGGCTGAGCGGGCACCGAGGACGACCCGTGCGTGTCCCGTCCGGATGGCACGCCACGTCTGGAAGCGTTCTGTCGGATTCATGCGGCTGTGTAACACTGCCACCCGTTCGGGAAAAGCCCTCTGAATGCGGTCGATAAGCTGTGGGGTGAGCGCAATCTCGGGCACCAAGAAGAGCACGTCCTTCCCCAGTTCCAGCGCCTTGCGGATCGCATGCAGGTAGACTAGTGTCTTGCCACTGCCAGTGACACCACGCAAGAGGAAGACCTTCGGCCCACCAGCTTCTAAGGCCTCGCAGACACGGCGGACGGCGTACTCCTGCTCTGGCGTTAAGGGCAAGAGGAGCTCGTTCCGTTCTGCTAAGGGACTCTCGGCTTCCGGCGGCGCTGGCAGCAGATCTTCCAGGGTTGTGTCTGAGACGAGCCCTCGACGGAGTAGGTGGCGGAGGGTCGTCGTGGAGGCTCGACTCTGGCGCAGCGCTTCCTTCAGGGGCATGGGGGTAGAGTTTCGGAGTTGATAGGTGTAGAGCACGCTCAGCAGCCGTGCCTGTGCAGGGGAGGACTGAGTGAGCTCTTCCATGGTTGTGCGGAAGCGCTCTGGATCGGAGATGAGCTCTGGGAGCACTGCTACAGCGCGGGTCCGACGCGGTCGGCGGGTCTGTAGAGGCTGTCCTTCCAGGGCGATGTAGCCGTGCTGCTCTAGAGCATGGAGTTGCTCGGAGAGGTGAGGGTGCCGTAGCTGACGGGCAAGGTAACCGACGCGGACTGGGGTTGCGTGCTGCTGGAGGAGGCGTAGCAGAGCTGCTCGCTTTGGGGCACGGCGTTCCAACTGGGAGAGTTCCTCCTCTGTTGGCGTTCGGAGGAGTCGTACTTGCAGCTCCCGCTGTGGAGTCATGCCTGGTGGGAGCGCTGCCTTGAGGACCTCGCCCCAGGAGCAGAGGTAGTAGTCGGCTACCCATCGTGTGAAACGTAGAAGGGAGGCAGAGAAGATAGGAGCATCATCCAGCAGCTCTAAGACCGGCTTCGTAGGAGTCTGTGGTGGCGCGCTCAGCTCCTCTACGATGACCCCAGTGAGCTCGCGCTGACGGAAAGGTACCAGTGCCCGCACGCCGACCACTTCCCCAGAGAACTCGGTGGGGATGTGGTAGCTGAAGAGCTTGTCCGCTGCCAAAGGGAGGGCGATGTTGACGTACCGTGGCATTGCCGGTAGAATAGCACCGCAGCGACAGTAGACGAATCCGAGGCGGCTGCTGTATCCCGTTCGGGGTACTCTGCGCACTCGTCTCTGGCCAACGCCGTATATTTGCGGTGCCTTGCTGCAAAACGGCAGAGCCGGCAGCAGAGGTCTGTCGTCGCCAGAATGGTGTGTGCGAGGGCAGGGAACGAGGCTCTGCAAGGAAGGGTCAGCGATGAACATTTACATCGGGAACCAGCCGTACTCGGTAAGGGAAGAGCAGTTGCGCTCATGGTTTGAGGAGTACGGCACCGTTGAGCGAGCGACCGTCGTCATCGATCGCTTCACGGGGCGCTCGCGAGGTTTTGGCTTTGGAGAGATGCCAAATGAGCAAGAGGCTCGGCGAGCGATTGAGGCGCTCAACGGGAGCGAACTCGAAGGGCGCACGTTGGTGGTCAATCTAGCGCGTCCGCGCTCTGAGTCGCCGCAGAGCGGGTGTAGGATGGCCTCCCGTAGTGGGCGCCGCTGGTAGCCTTCAGGAGCAGGCTGAGGCCTGCTGCTCATACTCAGCAGCCACTCGTAGGCAGTACTCCCGGTACGGACTAGGCGGAAGGTCTGCCGTTGCCCGGTAGAACTGCTCTAGCGTGATGTACCCCTGGTGGAGCGCGATTTCCTCTGGGCAGGCAATCTTCGTGCCTTGCCGCTTCTCGATGGCATGGATGAAGATGCTGGCCTCCACGAGGGCCTCCGGAGTCCCGGTATCCAACCATGCAATGCCGCGTCCGAGCAGGCGGACCTGCAGTCGTCCCTGTGCCCAGTAAGCACGGTGGACATCTACAATCTCCAGCTCTCCACGAGCACTGGGCCGGAGGGTAGCTGCGATGTCAACGACATCAGCCGTGTAGATGTAGAGGCCGGGGATAGCGTACGGCGAGCGCGGGCGGGCTGGCTTCTCTTCGATGCTCAGGATGCTCCCGTCGGGCGCAAGCTCTACGACACCGTACCGCTGGGGGTCGTGGACGGGGTAGCCGAAGATAGTTCCTCCAGCGTTCGTCCGCAGGGCCTCGCGAAGGAAGTCCAGCTTGCCGTAGAAGAGATTGTCGCCGAGGATGAGGCAGACTTGGTCGGAGCCGATGAAATGGCGGCCATAGAGGAAGGCTTCCGGGATCCCGCGTGGTTCGGGTTGGACAGCGTAGACGAGCTCAATCCCCCACTGGGAGCCGTCGCCGAGCAACTGCTGGAAGTAGGAGATGTCGCGTGGGGTGGAGATGAGCAGAATCTGCCGAATCCCCACGAGCATCAGCGTTGACAGCGGGTAGTAGATCATCGGCTTGTCGTAGATGGGCAGCAGATGCTTGCTGAACACGGCTGTCATCGGGTAGAGTCGTGTTCCGCTGCCGCCAGCCAGGATGATTCCCTTCGTCATTGCCTACAGCGGGCCCGCGAGTGGGACGCGCAAAGATACGCTCCCCGCCAGGAGCACACTCGTTGCTGGCTACGGCACGTCTCCGCAGCCGCAGCGGGACACCATAGGCGAGCAGCCGATGCAGTCGTACTCGGAGGCAGAGCTGCAGCGTGTTCTGCAGACGGTCTTCGGGTTTTCAGACTTCCGTCCGGGGCAGCTGGAGATCATCCGCTCGGTTCTTGCAGGGCATGATACCTTGGTTGTCATGCCGACGGGTGCCGGGAAGTCACTCTGCTACCAGCTGCCGGCGCTCGTTCTGCCGGGAATGGTGCTGGTGATTTCGCCTCTCATCGCACTCATGGAGGATCAGGTGCAGGCACTCCAGCGTCGCAACATCCCGGCAACGTGCCTCCACAGCGGACTCCAGGAAGGGTACGTCTGGCACCGGCTTGAGGGGGCCGCAAGTGGCGCCTATCGGCTACTGTATGTTGCCCCAGAGCGGCTCCAGCAGAAGAGCTTCATATCTCGGTTACAGCACTGCCAGCTGTCGTTCGTTGCTGTGGACGAGGCGCATTGCATTTCGGAGTGGGGGCACGATTTCCGGCCGGCATACCTCGAGATTGCTCCGGCGCTACGCCAGTTGGGGTCGCCGCCCGTGCTGGCGCTGACGGCCACTGCGACTCCGGAAGTGCTGCGGGACATTGAGGAACTGCTCCAATTGCGGTCCCCTCGGCGCTTTATCGGCGGGTTTGACCGACCGAACCTTGTGTGGTGGGTGGAGGAATGCGAGGACAAGCGGAAACGACTCGTTCAGTTCTGTGCTGATCGCCGCGATCGGTCCGTGCTCATCTATGCTGCTTCGCGGCGGCGCGTTGAGCAGCTCTGCCACCACTTGCAAGCTCAAGGGCTCCGGGCAGCGGCGTACCATGCGGGGTTGGACCCGGACGTACGGCAGCGCATCCAGCGGGAGTTCTTGGCTGGGAACCTTCCGCTGCTTGTGGCAACCTCAGCTTTCGGGTTGGGGATTGACAAGCCGGACATCCGAGCGGTCATCCACTACGACCCACCACTGACCCTGGAGGCTTACTACCAGGAGGCTGGGCGTGCGGGACGGGATGGTGAACCTGCGGAGTGCTTCCTCCTCTACGATCCTCACGACTGCGCGGTCCAGCATCAGCTATTGGCAGCGGCCCATCCTGAGTGGGAGACGGTCGTCCGGGTCTACCGAGCACTGATATCGCTGGCGGCAGGGAGGACAGTAGTGGCGATGACCCCAGTGGAAGTGGCGAATATGCTTCGGCTGCCTGAATCCACAGTAGAGGCCGTAGTTCGGCTGTTGGAGCGTAGTGGGGTTCTCTCCTCCGCCGTGCCAGAAGGTGAGCTAACGGTTCGCTTTCAAGCGTCGCCGGAAGAGCTTCGGGAGTACTGGGAGCGGAGTACAGTACCAGAGCGGCGGCGTGTCTTGGAGGTGCTGCTGCGGAGTGCGGGAGCAGAGGCCTACCATCGCCCTGTGACGCTGTCGGTGTCGGAGCTACTCTATCGAAACGGGATGACGATGGAAGAGTTGGAGCGGGGGCTGCGGGCCCTCCACTACGCCCGTCTGATCCACTACGAAGCAGCAACCATGGGGACGGGGATGCAGTTACTACAGCCCCTTCCCGAGCTACCGCCGGTATCGCCCGAGTACCTCAAGGAACGTCGGCAGCGAGCGTGGAGGAAGTTCTACGAGGTCCTGGAGTACGCAACGACGCCAGCGTGCAAGCGCCTCTTCCTGCTGCACTACTTCCGCGATACTAGTCTCACCGAACCGTGTGGTCGCTGCAGTAGTTGTCAGCAGCGGCCCCCGGGGCGGTCCAAGCTCATAGCCGTGCTCCGCCGTGGGGTGAAGACGGGAGTGTGTCGGCGTGTCGAGCAGCCCTCAGAGCTATCAGCACAGCATCAGGCAGTCATTGCAGAAGTGCGCGGAGGGGCGGACATACCTGCGCTTTGCCATCGTATGGGCTTAGCCCCGGGGAGGGTTGCTCGGTTGCTCCAAGAGGTGATAGAGCGGGGTGTAGAGCTACCTCGCGAGCAGCTCGTGCCAGATGAGCGCTTCTATAGGGCTGTCCAGCATGCTGTGGCGCGTCTTGGGGCCGCCCCTCTTCGGGATATTGCTGCGGCCCTTGGGGGAGTGCAGGATTATGCGCTCTTGCGGGTTGCTGTAGCTTTCGCGCGACGGGAGCTGCTTACATCCGGAAGGTCTTTCGCCGGTTGAGGATGTAGTCCACGAGGACCGTTTCGCCGAGGCGGCGCAGACCGCAGTAGAAAGCACGCCCTCGGTTTGCGCGGGTCAGCTCCTCGACGAAGTTGACCAAGTACGGGTCGCGTGCCAGCATGAAGGTGGAGATCACAATCCCGTGGCGGCGGCAGGCCACGGCTTCTTCCAGCGTCTTGTTGACGATCCGTGGGTCCAGTCCGAAGGCGTTCTTGTAGAGGCGGCCGTTCTCGTCGAAGATTGCCGAAGGCTTGCCGTCGGTGAGCATGAAGATCTGCTTGTTGGCATCACGGCATCGGGATAGGAGTGAGCGCGCTAGGCGTAGACCATCACGGGTGTTCGTGTGGAACGGGCCGACGGTGATGAACGGGATGTCGGCTACGCTGATGCGGCGAGCTTCATCGCCGAAGATGACGACCTCTAACGTGTCCTTGGGATACCGCGTGCGGATGAGTTCGGCCAGCGCTAGTGCGACTTGCTTGGCGGGCGTGATGCGGTCCTCTCCGTAGAGGATCATCGAGTGCGAGACGTCGATGAGCAAAACGGTCGCGCACGAAGTGAGGTGCTCAGTCTCGTGGACACGGATGTCCTCCTGCTGGAGTTGGAAGCTAGCCAAGTCTGAGCTGCGTAGCAGCGCATTTGTCAGGGTCTCGGTTGCATCGATGTTGCTCGGCTGGTCGCCGAAGGTGTAAGGACGGGTCTCTGGCAGTTGTTCAATCCCCTCCCCGCTGTGGACGGTCTCGTGGAAACCGAAGTCCGACTTCCGCAGGTTCCGGAAGATCTCCTGTAGTGCTTCGCGGCGAAGCTGCTGGAGTGCTTTGGCGGTGGGGATGAGCTTGCCGCTCTTGGCCTCCTCGATGTAGCCCTGGGACCTCAGGAACTGGATGAACTCGTCCATCGTCATGCTCCGCAGCTCCCCGTAGTGCTGCTGGAGCTCCCGGAGGATCTCCAAGGCCTCCTCAACGTCGCCGCTGGTCTGCAGGAGGAGGAGATTGAAGGTTCGCAGGAGACGCTGGAGCTGCTGTTCAGCTGTCTCCGACTGTTCAGTCCACTGGCTGTACCGGATGCGCATGGTGACCGTTGGCGAAAAGATACGACGCGTTAGGCTGGCGGATTACCGAGCGGAAGGGGTGCGGATGGAGGAGCTGGTGCACTGCTTCTGCGGCACGGAGGGCGTGCTCCATGGCGTTCTCTAAGGCTGGGGAGGCATCGTTGTCAGTATTGGCGAAGACAATCCGCCCTACGGGCTGCGATGCCTGCTGAGCAGCTCCGAGGAGGGCCGGTGGGGTCGGCACTACCAGTGCATGGCCCCAGACGAAGCATGCAGCCTCCCGCACCGCCGAAGCATGCCCTGGAGCAAGCAGCTGGAGCGCTTCCCGGACGATACCCTCTACGGTCTGCCGCAGCTGCTGCTCGTCCAGCAGCGCCGAGCGTTGGCCCATCGGCAGCGGCGCGTAGATGCAGGAGATGAAACCCTCCACAGGTTGCGGCTGGAGCGGCGTGACGTCCACAACATCGGTGAAGTGCTGAGCCTCTGGAACCCAGAGGCTGAAGGTCTGCTCTGGGACTAGCCGGAATGGAGTCTGGAGGTGGACGGTTAGGTAGGGGGCGTAACGGAGCCGGAGCATTGCCTGCTGTTGGGCTGGCGGGAGCTCTGGCAAGTAGTGTTTGGCAACGAACTTCGGCGTAGCAGCGACGACGGCAGCAGCCTCAACGGCGAAGGCAGGGCCATCCTCGGCTACGCAGAGTGTACGGACTCGTCCAGAAGAGAGGTGTTCGCAATGGACGGCAGTGCACTGGCGCCAAATGCGTTCTGCTCCAATCTGCTGGGCCATGCGCTGGCATAGTGCTGCCAGCCCGCCCAAGAAGGAGTAGCGCGGGTAGCCGAACTCTCGGCCGAGCTCTCCGCTGTAGAAGTCCCGAAGGCAGTACGTGCTGACCTCCACCAGCGACGCCCCCATGGCAGAGCGGGCATACGCGTTGAGGAGCTTCGTGAGGGTTGGGGAGCCGTAGGCACTGACGAACTGCTCTGCTGGCTGCGCTGCAGTGGCCTGCCATCGGGGCGGGAGTGGATTCGGCAGCGGATAAGGAGGAATCGGAAGTTCCTGGAGTTCGGTTCGGAAGCGGCGGAAGGCGTGTCGTTCTGCCCGAGGTATGGGGAGCTCGGAGAGGACGTCGTCCCGCCAGAATGTTCGGTACGCCCTCCCCTCCAGCCAGAGGGCGTCGTCAGCAATTGGCACGGGTTGAAGGTCCGTCGCTTGGAGTACTTCGCGGAGGACTGAGGAGAGTTCGGCGAAGTAGAGTGCTCCACAGGGGATGAGAGCATCTTTCCAGGCTTCCGTCCGCGCAGCACCTCCGACAGTAGGTTCGTGTTCTACGACGCGGACATCGTAGCCCAAGCGCTGGAGCAGCCAAGCAGCGGTCAGTCCTGCAGGACCGGCCCCGACGACGAGTACGTCGCAGCGATAGGTACGAGAGGGAGCAGCTACAGACTGCTTGCGCCAGAAGAGCTGGTGTGCTGGTTGCCACCGCTGGTACCACAGCCGTAGGCGTAGTAAATTGTCATCGTCGCCGTCCATTGCTAAGCACCGTGAGTTTGTGCGACATCCTGTAGTTAGAGGCAGCGCCAGCAGCCCTAAGCGGAGGAAGAGGTGCAGGAAGTCGCGGCGGGAGGACACGTCGGTGGTTAGGAGGCTAATGCTGTAATCGTTGACGTACGTCGGCAGCCGTTTGGTGTGTAGCGATGATCTCCAGGGCTTCCTTGAGGTTGAGCACGCAGAAGTCTGCTTCAGGCAGCGGGAAATGTCCGACGAAGATGGTGCGTACCCCCGCTCTGCGGCCAGCTAAGATGTCGGTAGCTGAGTCGCCGACCATCCAGCAAGCTGCCGGAGGGAGTTGCCAGCGCCGAAGCGCCTCCACCAGCATCCCTGGCTGGGGCTTACGGTACCAACTGTTGCTCTCTGCAGGGTCAGTGCAGACGAGGATGTCGTCCACGCCAGAGCCGATGCGGCGAATAAGTTGCTGTTGCATGTGATCGTGGACCTGCTGGAGCTGCTCAAGGCTCATCAAGCCCTTGGCAACACCCTGTTGGTTTGTGACGACGATTGCTAGCAGTCCAAGGTGCCGGATGCCGAGCAGGAAGGGGAAGATGTCCGGCAGGAAGTGAAACTCTTCTGGCGAGCGGACGTAGTCTCCGACGATGCGCCAGTTGATGATGCCGTCGCGGTCTAGGAAGACAGCACCTGAAGGCATTGGACCTGCTTTTTGGCGTTCGACGTCGCGTCGGGCTATCCAGTGTAGCTTCACCGGTGCAACGGGGGACAGAATCTTCGTCTTATGGCCCAGCCCTGCGGTATAAGCTGTTCTGCCATGAACACCGTTACGGTGGTGCAACTCGCTGAGCGGCTTGCGGAGCGGCTCTGGAAGCGGATAGAGGCCCACATGGAGGCGGGAAGCCTTACCATTGGGGGAGCTGCGGGATCGCTTGCGTCTTTGCTGGTTGCGCTCCTCTGGCAGCACTACCAGCATCCAGTGCTACTCCTGACCCCAACCCAAGAGGACGGAGAGCGGTGGGCGCAAGACTTAGTGCAGTGGTGTCCTAAAGCGTCGGTGAGTCTGTGGACACGTCAGCCCAGGCGGCTCTGGGAGCGCGTGCGCCAACTGGATGTCAGCCAGCTCCGAGCAGTGGAGGTAGCGCTCGAACTCCTTGCCTGCCACAATCTAATTGTGGCCTGCACCCCAGAGCTGCTGAGCGTACCGTTGCCGCGACCTGAGGATTTGGCAGCCCAGCGCTTTCAGCTCTATGTTGGGCAGGAGCAGAGTCCGGAAGGGCTCATCCAGCGCCTCCTCCACCATGGGTTCCAGCGGGTGGACGCGGTAACAACCGTGGGAGATGTGGCTCGGCGTGGGGGGATTGTGGACTTCTTCCCTCTCGGCTTCGAGGAGCCGATCCGAGTGGAGTTCTGGGGAGATACGGTGGAGTCCATACGCTGCTTCGATCCCGAAACGCAGCGGAGTACAGGTCGGTTTGAGGCTGTAGGGGTGCTCGGCACCCTCCTCTGGGACCACACACCTGCACGGCTTTGGGACTACCTGCCGTCGGAGGCTTTGGGAGTGGTGGACCGTCCTGAGCTAGTTCGCCAGTCCTTCTTCCGGCATTGCGGAGAAGAGCTCAAGCTACCGGAGACCTGGCGACAGATCGTGCTCAATCCGCTGGAGGAAGCACAAGTGCAGCTTGGGGCAGTTGGACAGCCCTCAGTTGGGCGCTCAGTAGAACGACTAGCTCAAGAGCTTCGAGAGCTGGCTGAACAGGGTTACGAGCTCTTCCTCTGCGCTCCGGAGGGTGCTTCGCTACGTCGCTTCCAGCAGCTTGTGGCGGCGGCTCTTCGGGATGGAGGGCTCGGCGATGGGGATGCCGTCGAGGATGGCTATGGTCTTGCCCAGCAGGTTCGGTGGGTGGAGGGAATACCTGCACATGGCTTCCTCTGGCATGCTGAGCGGGTAGCCGTGTGGACTGAACACGAGGTCTTCGGGCGCCTGCCGAGGCGAACGGCGTATCGGCGGCGGAGTGCTGGTGCAATGACCCTTCGTGAGCTCCAGCAGCTTAAGGTCGGGGACTACGTAGTGCACGTGGACCACGGTATCGGCATCTTCGATGGCTTCCAAGTGCTCACGATTGGCGACAGACGGCAGGAGTGCATTCGACTGCTCTACGCCGAGGGGGATGTGCTCTACGTGCCGCTGGAGTACATCCACAAGCTGCAGCGCTACGAGGCCGGTGAAGGGATCAAGCCGAAGCTCCATCGCTTAGGTAGCCATGAGTGGCAGACTGTCAAGCAGCGGGCCAAGCGCCGGCTCAAAGAGATTGCCCGCGAGCTGGTTCGGCTCTACGCCCGCCGGAAGCTTTCAAGCGGCTTCGCCTTCCCTGCCGATACGCTCTGGCAGAAGGAGATGGAAGCCGCCTTCCCTTACGAGGACACCCCTGACCAGGCGCGTGCTACCGCTGAGGTGAAGGCGGACATGGAGGCTCCAATCCCGATGGACCGGCTCATCTGCGGTGATGTCGGCTTCGGGAAGACGGAGGTCGCCATCAGAGCGGCCTTCAAAGCGGTGCAGGCAGGGAAACAAGTAGCTGTGTTAGTGCCTACGACGGTCCTAGCGGAACAGCATTTCCTGACCTTCTCCGAACGCCTGCGTCCGTATCCGGTAGTCATCGCAGTCCTCTCGCGCTTCCGGACGCGGCAAGAGCAGCGAGAGATCTTGCGCCAGCTAGCCAGTGGACGCATTGACATCGTCATCGGCACACATCGGCTCCTGAGCCCAGACGTCCGATTCCATGACCTGGGGCTCCTCATCGTGGATGAAGAGCACCGCTTCGGTGTCATGGCAAAGGAGCGTCTGCGGCGTTTGCGGGTCAACGTCGACACATTGGTGCTGACAGCAACCCCAATTCCGCGGACGCTCCATATGGCGCTGATTGGCGTCCGTGACATCAGCCTCATCGAGACCCCGCCACAGAACCGGCTACCAGTACGCACATACGTCGTCCAGTGGGACGACGAGCTCATCCGTTATGCCATCGAAGCCGAATTGGAGCGCGAGGGCCAGGTCTTCTTCGTGACCAACCACATCCAGGGGATTGAGCAGCTCAAGGAGCGTCTCCAGCGCTTGGTCCCACGGGCTCGGTTTGGGGTTGCTCATGGCCGCATGCGGGCCCGGGAGCTGGAGGAAGTCATGGAGGATTTCTTGCGTGGGCGCTTGGACGTCCTCGTGTGCACGAAGATCGTGGAGGCTGGCCTCGATTTCCCACGTGCGAACACCATCTTCATCCACCACGCAGAGGACTTTGGGCTAGCGGAGCTCTACCAGCTCCGTGGGCGTGTGGGGCGTAGCAATGTGCAGGCGTACTGCTACCTCATCGTGCCACCAGTGGAGCAGCTTACCTCTGCAGCACTGCGGCGGCTCCAGGCGCTGGAGGAGTTTACCGAGCTCGGCAGCGGATTTCGCCTAGCGCTGCGCGACCTGGAGATCCGTGGCGCCGGGAACCTCTTCGGCCCTGAGCAGAGCGGCTTCTTGGCGCAGATGGGCTTTGAGCTCTACCAGCAAGTACTGGAGCGGGCCATAGAGGAGCTCAAAGCAGAAGAGTTCCCTGAGCTAGGACAGCGGCGCATCCCCGTCTTGAAGGCCCTGAGAAACCCTGGGCTTGTCTTGGACATTCCTGGCGAGGCACTGCTGCCTGATGACTACGTGCCTAGCGAGGGTGAGCGTTTCTACTTCTACAAGCGGCTCTACAAGGCGGAGCACGAAGCTGCCGTAGACGAAGTCGTGGCCGAGCTTCGAGACCGCTTCGGAGAGCTCCCGCCACCAGCACAGGCTCTCGTCGATGCCGTACGGTTGCGCGTGTACTTGCTCCACACGGGCTGTACTCGTGTGCGAGTCCGTCCTGCCGTGCTCTCCTTGGAACTTCCAGCACGAGGACGCGAGCTCTTCTACCGGTATGCTTTCCCGGTCTTCGTCGAGCTTGTCCACCGGTGGAGTGGGGCACAATTCGTCCAAGAGCGGCAACGGGTGTGGGTGGAGTTTCCATTGGCAGGCCAGGCAGACACGTTCCGACTGGCCCGGCTGATCTGGGAGGAGCTTGCCTGTGCCCTCCACGGCGTAGAGGTTGAGGCTCCGTTGGAGTTGGAGAGCGAAGTCGAGGAGGAGGTCCCGTGAGCTGGAGCTGCGGAATTGTCGGACTCCCGAACGTTGGCAAGTCGCTGCTCTTCAACCTGGTGACAGGCGGCAGCGCTGCCGTCGCTAACTACCCGTTCTGTACGATTGAGCCCCATGTCGGTGTCGTTCCCATCCCTGATGAGCGGTTGCAGTTCCTGGCATCGCTCTACCATCCGGAGGTGGTCACGCCGGCGACGCTGCAAGTTGTGGATATCGCTGGGTTGGTTCGTGGCGCTGCTGAGGGCGAAGGGCTGGGGAACCAGTTCCTGGCACATATCCGCGACGTGGACCTGCTATGGCATGTCGTGCGGTGCTTCGACAGCCCCCAGGTGGCGCACATCTACGGAGAGGTCAATCCGCGGCGGGATGTGGAGATCGTGGAGGTCGAGCTGCTCCTGAAAGATGCGGAAACTCTGGAGCGGCGCTGGCAGGCGCTCCAGAAGAGGCTGCGGGGGACCCCCGACGAGCATGAGCGGCGGGAGGCGGAGCTTGTGGAAGCACTGCGACAGCATGTAGCTGCGGGACGTGCGGTGAGGGAGTTCCCGAAGCCTGAGGGCAGTCATCCCTTGTTCCGCAGCTGGCGGTTGCTGACAGACAAGCCCATGCTGTACGTTGCCAACGTGGATGACTCCCCTCAAGCGCCACAGTGGGTGGAGGAGCTGCGGCAAGTAGCCCAAAGTCGCCGCGCTCCAGTAGTGCCGGTTGCCGTTGCCTGGGAGGCAGAGTTGCTGAGCCTGCCAGAGGAGGAGCGGGCAGAGTTCCTGCAGGCTCTGGGTCAGGAGGAGTTAGGGGTCGTTCAGCTGCTGCGCGAGAGCATGCGGCTGTTGGGGTTGGTCACCTTCTTTACCGTCGTTGGGGGAAGGGAGGTGCGTGCGTGGTTGGTTCCTGCCGGTACGACGGCACCGGAAGCGGCTGGGCACGTCCATACGGACTTCGAACGTGGGTTCATAGCGGTGGAGGTGATGACGGTGGATGACCTCCGCTGCTATGGTTCCGAGGAAGCCGTGCGCCGAACAGGGCGCTACCGGCGTGAGGGGCGGAGCTATCAGGTCAACGATGGCGATATCTTGTGCTTCCGGTCGGCTTTGTAGGAGTGCCCGATGTGGCTTGTGCTCTTCGACATTGACGGGACTTTACTGCGGGCGCGAGGAGAGCCTGTCCGTAGGGCACTGCAGGAGGCCTTACAGGTGACACTGAAGCATGCGGTGCCGATAGAGCTCTTGGGCGACCTTGCCGGCAAAACCGATACGCTCATCTTTGCCGAAGTTGCCCGTCAATTTGGGGCGGAAGAGCATGCAGTGCAACGCTCAATGACAGCATTCGTGCGGGTCTATGAGCAAGCCTATCGGCGCTATGTACATCCACGGGATATCCGGCCCTTACCTGGCGCGGAGGAAGTGCTAGCAAGCTTGGAAGCCCTTCCTGGGATAGCTTCGGGGCTTCTTACAGGCAATCTCCGCTCGGTTGCTCTCTGGAAGCTTCGTACCGTTGGGCTGAGCCGATACTTTCTCGTCGGAGCCTTTGGGTCGGATCACTGGGAGCGGACTCTGTTGGTACCGATTGCTTGGCAGCGGGCTCGGATGATGGGGTTACCGATCGAGCCTTCCAGGACTATTGTCGTGGGCGACTCTGTGCGGGATGTTGCGTGTGCCCGGGCTTGGGGGATCCCCTGTATCGCCGTTGCAACGGGTTCGACTAGCGCGGCATGCCTCCAGGCAGCGGGTGCACGGGTCGTCCTGCCGGAGCTTTCCGTAGAAGCCTTTTGGAGTGCCCTCCATGAGTTGTGCGCGCAAGTTGATCATCGCAATTGACGGACCTGCGGGGGCAGGCAAGAGCACCACTGCCCGCCGAGTGGCGGAGCTCCTGGGGTACAGTTACATCGATACCGGCGCAATGTACCGTGCGGTCACCCTCGCCGCTCTACGGTCTGGAATCCCCTTGACGGAAGAATCGCTCCAAAGCCTGCTCCCTCGAGTGCAGATTGAGCTTCGCCCATCGGAGCGAGGGCAGCGTACCTTGCTCAACGGGGAGGATGTCACAGAGCAGCTCCGCTTGCCAGAAGTCACGCGCTGGGTGAGTCTTGTGAGCTCTTTCCCATCCGTTCGGCGCTTCCTCGTAGGGCTCCAGCGCCGATTGGGGGAGGGCGGAGGGGTGGTCATGGACGGGCGCGATATTGGGACTGTGGTCTTCCCGAATGCGGACGTCAAGGTATACCTGACGGCTTCTCTGGACGTCCGGGCGCGCCGCCGTCTCCAAGAGCTTCAGGCACAGGGGATTGCAGCAACAGAGAGCGAGGTTGCTGAAGAGTTGGCTCGCCGCGATGCGCTGGACTCCCAGCGGCAGGATAGTCCCTTGATGCAGGCCGCCGATGCCGTCGTCATCGACACGAGCGAGTTGACGATTGAGGAGCAGACCGAGCGGGTCTTGGAGCTGGTCCGCCAGAAGCTGTGCAATAAGGCTGACTGAGGAAGCGTCCCTGCTTCCGTCTTGACTTGTCAGGGTTCGCGATGGAAGTCCGCATAGATCCCCATGCCGGCTTCTGCTGGGGCGTGGTTCGAACAATCCAGATTGCAGAGGAGGCGCTCCGAGAGGGCCAGCCTGTCTACGTCTTGGGGGAGGTCATCCACAATCCCCGAGAGGTGGAGCGTCTGGAGCGACTAGGCTTGCGAACGATTACCCATGACCGCCTCCCCGATGCCGCAGAGGAGGGTGCTCGCGTGCTCATCCGTGCCCACGGGGAGCCGCCGAGCGTATACCGCCGGGCGTGGGAGCTTGGGGTGGAGCTGATTGACGCAACATGCCCGATTGTGGCCAAACTGCAGGAGCGAGTCCGCAAATTCCATCTCCAGGGCTACCAGATCGTCATCTTCGGTAAGGCCGAGCACCCAGAGATGTTGGGTGTTCGCGGGGTATGTGAGGATGACTGCATCATCGTGCGGAGTGTGGAAGAAGCCCTAGAGCGCGTAGACTTTCGCCGCCCGACAGTGCTCTTCTCCCAGACCACGATGGACAAGAGGGCCTTTCGGGAGCTGGCCGATGCGCTTCGGCAGCGCATCCAAGAGCTTATCGTCGAGGATCCAGAGGAGGTCAGCGGGGAGTTCCACGTCAAGCATACCATCTGCGGGCAAGTCTCTGGACGTGAACAGCACTTGCGTGCCTTTGCTGCTTCCTGCGATGTGGTCATCTTCGTCGCTGGACGCAACTCCTCCAACGGACGAGTGCTCTACGAAGTCTGCCGCTCGGCCAATCCGCGGACGTACTTCATTGAGTCCACCGACGAGCTGCAACCCGAGTGGTTCCAAGGGGTGAATGTGGTAGGAATTACGGGTGCGACAAGTACTCCGCAGTGGTACATGCAGGCGGTAGCTGCCTATATCCGGCGGCGGTTTGCTGCTAACGGAGGAGGCGGAAGTTCCGGTACTCCCCAATCCGCCATCCCGTCAGCGCCTCAAGCCAGTCACTGAGCCGGACTCGAAGCGGAGCCTTTGCCAGCCGGCGAGGGTCGAAGAATTGCGTCCACTCCCGGTCTCGCTCGATCCGCTCGTGCATCACCGCCGGATGGGTTCCTGTAAAGCGTTGGACTCGGTAAGCAGAGCGGTAGTCGAATGCCTCTCCGTGAGGGAGATGCTGCTGGATCCACTCCTCGTCATGCCAGAGCTGATGGAAGGAGCGCAGCTTCTGGAGCATCACCTTCGGTGGCCGTACCCAACCGTAGTGGTAGACGTACACAGGTAGCTCTCGGGCCCGCAGGAGCTGCGTTCTGCCGTCGGGGAGGCGTTTCCGAAAGCCCTGGGCATCACCCCAGGAGATGACGTTACCGCTGTTCCGTACGATCCGGATTTCCCGTCGGTACCACTGGCGACCGGTGCCGATGTAGTCGTAGCTGCCGTAGAAGTGGTAGTAGCGCAAGACAAAGGCCTCTACGCGTTCGTCAGCGACTGCCTGTTCGAGGCTCTGCCAAATGAGCGGGTAATCCTGCTCGTGGAGCACTTCGTCGGCCTGTAGGTAGATGCACCACGTGCCACGGCAAGCATTGAGGGCAATCTGCGTCTGCTCAGCCAGGATACGCCAACCTGGCTCCGTAGGGTACCACGTCGTCTCGATGATGTGGAGCTTGGGATCACCAAGGCCGCGGATGGCTTCCAGAGTACCGTCGTCTGAGTCTCCAACGGCGACTACAACTTCGTCGCAGATCGGCAGTAACGAGCGGAGGGACTCCAGCACTGGGTAGCCGTACCGAAAGGCGTTCCGCACAAACGAGAAGCCGCTGATGAAGGGCGTAGCCTTCTCCATTCCCGAGGACAGTCCAGCTAAGTGCAAAGTTACACCCCCTACGCGTGGAGCGCCGAAGGGCTTTGCCGTAAGTTTGTGTTCTGGTGGGAAGCTGGAGTAGCTTTAGCGGTAGGCTTGTCGTATGGAAGGATGGGGGACTGAGCAACCACAATCAGAAGTGGAGCAACGCCTTCAGGAGCTGCTACGCAGTTCTGGGCGGCTACCACACCATGTTGCCATCATCATGGACGGCAACGGACGGTGGGCCCAAGAGCGTGGACTGCCGCGCGTAGAGGGGCATCGCCAGGGCATTCAGAGCGTGCGCGAGGTTGTGCAGGTTGCCGTGCAGCTCCAGATCCCGTATCTGACGCTCTACGCCTTCTCGATGGAGAACTGGCGGCGGCCTCGGTCGGAGATTCAAACGCTGATGCAGCTCCTGCACTACTACCTGGGACGGGAAGCTTCGGAGCTGCAGCGTTGGAACATCCGGCTCCGTGCTATCGGAAAGCTCAACGCCCTCCCGCGCCGAGTCCAAAAGGTGCTCTTCCGCGTTATGGAGGCAACGGCGCAGAACACCGGTCTGACGCTCACCTTAGCCCTCAGCTACAGTGGTCGATGGGATATCGTCCGTGCGGTCCAGATGATTGCCATCGACGCCCGCCGGGGGAAGCTCTCTCCAGAGGACATTACGGAGGAGCTGTTTGCGTCCTACTTGCTCACACGCGACCTTCCGGACCCTGACCTGGTCATCAGGACGAGCGGCGAGATGCGCCTGAGCAACTTCCTCCTGTGGGAGAGTGCGTATGCGGAGATTTACGTCAGCAACCTCTACTGGCCCGAGTTCCGGCGCTGCGACTTCTATCGGGCTCTGCTGGACTATACCCGGAGGGAGCGTCGTTTCGGCATGACGTCAAGCCAAATACCGCAGCATTGCCTTGCTGAAGATGTCTGGGCTGAGCTGGAGAGGCTCCTGCATGCGTTGGAGCGCGATCGTGTGGCTGTGCGGGCTTAGCCTCGTAGAGAACCCAACCCCGAGCATAGCTCAGACAGCCGGTTCGACTGTCCGGATCCTCTCCGTTCGCGTGGAGGGAACCCGCTTTGCGGACCCGCAGACAGTCGTCCTTCTCTCAGGGCTGCAACCTGGGGACGAGCTCCAGCCTGGTGGAGAGAAGATTCAGCGGGCACTGCGCAACCTAATGCAACGGGGGCAGTTTTCCCATGCTGAGGTCCTGGTGGAGCGGGTGACACCTGCAGGCGTTGCACTCCTCATCCGGGTGGAGGAGTTTCCGCGACTCAGTCAGATCGTGATCGAAGGCGAACGGCGGGTCTCCGAGCAACGGATTCGAGAGGCCCTCGGCCGTACGCCAGGGGATATTCTCTCGCTGGAAGCGCTTCGCCAAATCCGGGCGGCCATAGAGCAGCTCTACGCCAAGGAGAACGTCACCCTGCGGGTGGTAGAGCTGCTCCGCGAGCCAACCGATACTGCTGGCTATGCTCGGCTCCGTATCCGGATTACAGAGGGGCCGACCCCATACGTCGCTGCTGTTCGGTTTGGGGGGAACCAAGCGCTCTCTGCGGACGAGCTCTTGGGAGCCTTTGAGGAGACGAGGCCGAAGAAGTGGTGGCAGTTCTGGCGCTCCGATCGGTTTGACCCGAAGAAGTACCAGGAGGACAAGCAGCGGCTGTTGCAGCTATACCGTCGGCATGGTTTTCTGGACGCTGAGCTCCTCCGCGATAGCGTTGCTACTGACACCGCGACAGGAGCTACGACTATCACGGTGTGGGTGTCGGAAGGGCGCCGCTACCATCTCCGGAACGTCGTTATCGTGGGCAATACGGTCTTCCCAACTGAGCAGCTCCAGCAGCGTTTGGGTATCCGGCCGGGGGAGCTTTACGATGCTGAGCGGGTGGAGAAGAACTTGCGAGGGAACGAGGACCAGACCGATGTGGCTTCTCTGTACCTGGACAACGGGTACCTGAGCGTGGAGGTGCAGAAAGAAGAACGGCGCGTAGCTCCGGATTCTGTGGACCTTGTTGTGCGTATCTACGAGCGACAGCGTTACCGAATCCGCAGGGTAGATATCGTTGGCAACACGAAGACGAAGGACAAGGTCATCCGACGCGAGCTCTACACCTTCCCCGGAGACTACTTCAGCCGCTCTGCGATTATCCGGAGTATCCGGGCATTGGGAGTGCTGAACTACTTCAACCCGGAAGCGCTGCGTCCGGATGTTCGATTGGTGAGCGACTCTGAGGTGGACCTGCTGTACCGCGTAGAGGAGCGCTCTACGGATGTGCTCAATGCTTCTCTCGGTATCGCCCAGGGCATTGGGGTAACGGGCTCGATCGGAGTGGCGTTCAACAACTTCTCCGTCACAGAGCCGCTGCGAGGTGGGGCGGGACAGGTCCTGACCTTCAATTGGGAAGCGGCTGCCGTGGGGTATCAGCAGCAGTTCACGCTCGGCTTTACAGAGCCCTGGCTCTTCGACGAACCGACGACGGTCGGCTTCAACGGCTACGACACCTGGTACCGGCTGGACTACAACCTGCGGCAGACCGGTATAGCGCTCAATGTCGGGCGCCGCTTCCGGTTTCCCGACGACTACTTCCGTGGGGATTGGCAGCTCGTCGTCCAACGGAATCGCCAGTCGGGGAGTCAGGGATTGTATCGCCCAGGCACAACGACGGAGATTGCCCTTCGTCAGACCTTGACGCGGCTCAGCTTCAATAGCCTTATCTTCCCCTCCAGCGGCTCGCGTGTCAGCCTGACCACGAAATGGGCGATGGGAGCTGTCGGCATCGGGACGACGGATTACTTGAAGCTTGGCTTCTCTGCGGAGTTCGTGGCGCCTCTCTGGGGACCGATGCTTGCGGAGCGCCTGGTGCTGTACCTGGCTACTGAGATGGGCTACCTCAAGGGGCTGTGGTCGGATACCACCATCCCGGCTGTGGAGTTCTATCGCATGGGAGGGAGCGGACTTGGGGGGTTCAACGTTACCCCGCTACGTGGGTATCCAGACCAGAGCATTGGGCCAGTAGGCGGTGGTACCGTCATGGCCCGTCACACGGCAGAGTTACGCTTTGCGGCGACACTCAACCCAATGCCTATCTACTTCCTGGTCTTCGCTGAAGCCGGTAATGTCTGGGATAGCCTCCGTAGGGCGGACCCGTTTGCCTTGAAGCGTTCCGCAGGTGTTGGGGTCCGGATTCTACTCCTACCGCTGGGGCTGCTCGGGTTTGACTACGGCTATGGGTTCGACCCGGCACGTCCGGGGCAGCAGCGAGCTGGTTGGAACTTCCACTTCCAGTTGGGTCGGTAACACGACAGGAGGAGCGCATGTGGTTCTGGGTGATTGGGGGATGTTGTCTTGTGACGATGGCAGCTATTGCACAGCAGTCTCGGACGTCGCAGTCATCGTCGGCTGCGAGCCCACGGGTAGCGGTTGTGGATTTGGAGACGATCGTGCGCCAACTACCCGAGGCTGCGCAGATCGATCGCCAGCTGATGGAGACTGGCCAGCGCTTCCGCGATACACTCACGCAGCTACGTACAGAGCTGGAGCGTCGGCTGGAGGAGTATCGTAAGCGTGAGGCCATTCTGACAGCGGAGGCGAAGTCGAAGGAAGAGGAACAGCTCCGGCAGCTCCAAGAGCGCTATCTGCAGTACCAGGAGGAGAAGTTCGGTGTCACCGGGGAGCTGGCTCAGTTGCGCGAACAACTCCTCCAGCCACTGCGGACGCGTGTCCAGGAAGCCATTCGCCAGGTTGCACGAGAGGAAGGCTTCCAGCTCATCATTGACCGGTCTAGCCCGACGGTCCTCTTCGCCGAAGACCGCATAGACCTGACGTATCGCGTGTTAGACCGCCTGAAGCGGGGACAGCAGTGATGTGGAAGGCGTGGTTGTGGGTGCTGTTGTGCGCCGGTTCACCGCTCTGGGCACAGTTGAAGCAGATTGAGCAACTCCTGACCGGTCCAGGGACAGCCCGAGTTGGCTTCATTAACTCGGAGGAAATTCGCAAGCGCTATCCCGAGGCACAGCAGGCTGAGCAGCGACTGCGGTCTGTGGCGGATGACTGGCAGCGGACGTTAGAGGAGATGGCCCGCCAGATTGGCCAGTTGGAGGAAGAGATTCGGAAGCATCGTCTGCTTTGGACGGAAGAGGAGCGCCGGCAGAAGGAGGCAGAACTGGAGCGGCTCCGCCGACAGCGGGAGGAGTTCTTCCGCCGTTGCTTTGCCCCTGGAGGCCGGTACGACTCGGCTGCCGCTGCAATCTATCAGCCAGTGGAGGCGAAAATCTTTGCTGCAGTCCAAGAGGTTGCGGTGGCGGAGGGGTACGACTTCGTATGGGACAAGAGCCGGCAGCCGCTGGTCTTCGCTCACCCGAAGTTTGATCTCACCG